>JBCCLG010000350.1:0-6044 GCA_039027015.1 Acidobacteriota bacterium
GAGATAGAGCTCGAGATCGAGGGTGTTGTGGTGGGTGATGAAGGGCCGAGCCGCCGCGCCGCCCGGAATCGCCTGCATCATCGGCGTCTCGACCTCCAGGAAATCCCGCGCGTCGAGGAAGCGGCGAATCCCCCGCACCAGCCGAGCGCGCACCTCGAAGACCCGCCTGGACTCCGGATTCGACATCAGGTCGAGGTAGCGCTGGCGGTAGCGCAGCTCCACGTCTTTAAGACCGCTCCACTTCTCGGGCATCGGCCTGAGGGCCTTGGAGAGCAGGGTCAGCTTCTCGCCGGCGATCGAGAGCTCGCCCTTCTTGGTGCGCATGACCGCGCCCTCGACGCCGATCCAGTCGCCGATATCGAAAAGCAGGAGCCTCTCCCAGGTTTCCTCGCCCATGGTATTTTTGCGCAGAAAGAGCTGCAGGCGGGTGCGCCCGTCGTGGAGGTCGGCGAAAACCAGCTTGCCCTGCTTGCGAAACGCGGTGATGCGGCCCGGCACTCGCACCGTCACCGGCTCCTCCGCGAGCTGCTCGGCGCTCATCTCGCCGAAGCGCTCGTGCACCGCGGTGGTCTCGAGGTCGTATTCGAAGCCGGTGGGATAGAGCGCTAGGCCGCGCTGCGCGAGCTCGTCGCGCTTCTGGCGCCGGTTGGCGATTTGGACATCAAGCTCTGACATGCGGGTATCCGGGAGGTCTTTGCCCAGGCGCTCGCGCGGGAACGGAGGGCGATCGAATAAAGGCCGGCGCAGCGCCTGCCGCGAAGAATCGCACGATAGCCGATTTACCCTCTGCGGCCAACGGCGTCCGGAGGTACAATTCGCGGCGGTGGCTCGCTCGGTTTGGCGAGCCGCTAAGAGCCCCTTTTCTCTATGCCCGCTCCCCCCCCGATCGAGACCTCCGCCGACGCCCACGAGATGCCCGCGAAGCCGGGCCTCGAGCGCGCAAATCCCCTGCTCGCCCTCGACACCGGTTCACCGAGGGTCAGTCTGGCGCTGCGCTGTCCTTCGGGGGAGATTCTGAGCGAGGTCCTCGAGCTTCGCCGATCCTCGGAGAACCTGCTGCCCGTGGCGGGCGAGATGATCGCCCGCAGCGGCTGTCACCTCTCGGACCTCGGCGGCGTGGTGGTGCTGCGCGGCCCGGGCAGCTTCACCGGTCTCCGCATCGGGCTGGCGACCGCCATGGGCCTCCATCAGGCCCTCGGGCTGCGCGCCTGCGGGGTCGAGACTCTGCCGGTCCTGGCGCGTGCGGCCCACGAGAGGGCTGCTCGCGACGGCGACGCCGTGATCGCGGTGGTCGACGCGCTGCGCGAGGAGTGGATGGCCCAAACCTTTGTTTTCGAGGGCGAGGAGCCCCAGCCGGTCGACGAGGCCCGGCTTCGGCCCGCCGCAGAGCTGGCCGCGCAGGAGCTGCCGAAAATCGGCTTTGAGCTGGACGCGCTCGCCGCGCACGAGCCCGCGGGGAGCGGCGATCGCGATCTGCTGTGGCCGGCCCCTCCCTTGGCGCCGCTGCTGCTCGAGGCGATTCGGGGCTCGGCCGAGCCGAGCTGGATCTCCTGGGATCCTGGGACCCTCGTCGAGCCGATTTACTTTCGTCCCCCCGCCGTCACGCCGCCGCGCCCGCGGAGCTAGGGCGGTGCCCGCGCGCCAGGCGATCCGCCGAGCCAGAGCGCAAGACGCGGCGGAGCTGGCTCGGCTCGAGCAGCGCGCCTTCGGGCCGCCGCGGGATCGCCCCTGGAGCCGCGATCAGCTGCGCGAGGAGCTGGCTCACCGCGCGCCGGGTGCGCCCGGACGCGACGCCTGGGTCTTCCAAGCGCCCACGGGCGCCCTCATCGGCTACGCCCTGTTCTCGAATCTGGGCGCCGAGGCCGAGCTTCTGAGGCTCGCGGTCGACCCAGAAGCGCGACGCTGCGGCGTCGCCGCTCGGCTTCTAAGGTGCGGCCTCCGATCGCTTAGCCGCGGGGGATGCCTCGAATGCTTTCTCGAGGTCCGTGAAGACAATGGGGCCGCTCTCGGCCTCTACCGCGGCGCCGGATTTAGCTCCTGCGGCCGGCGACCGGGCTACTATCCGGACGGCTGCGCCGCGCTGCTGCTGCGCAAGAGCCTCAAGGCAGAGACCGGGAAAGGCGCTTGATCGAGCGCTGAACCGGGTGCTAAGCTGCATGCGCGCAATGTTCATAGCTTCGACGACAACCACCGTCTGTTTTGATTTCTTTCGAAACAGAAAGAAGACAGACGTTCCAAAAACACGGGTGGTTCGCCCGGCGCAGCGCCGGAGCCCCGCGGAGGCGAACGAGCGTTGACGCCCGTCCTCCCATCGGGCTCCGAATCGCGGCCGAGATCGCCGCGGCTCGCCTCGGACGCCCGCCATCAGGAGGAAAGTGAATGACGCAAACCGAATCGGTCCGGGAGGATTTGCTGAAGAATGATGCGACCTTTCGCGGTCTCTTTGAAGAGCATCAAGACTGCGAACAAAAGCTGACCGACATCTCCGCCAAATCGCTTCTTTCAGAAGAAGACGAGATCGAGATCAAGCGCCTCAAAGTTCACAAACTCGCCCTGAAGGACCGAATGCAGGCCATGACTCGGGACCATCTCGAGCGCGCCCCAGCCTGATCCCCCTGCCCCGGCTTTTTGAGCCGCCACGAAGCGCCGACCCGAGGACCGCGCCGCCTCCGGTCGGCCTCTTCATTGAGGGCCGGCGAATCCACCTCCGAGTCCGCCGCCGCCACTCTCCATGACCTCCATCTCCCCCAACCCTCCGGTTCGCAAAGGCATCCGCCGAGGCGCCTATCTGCTGCCCAGCCTGTTCACCATGGGCAACATTATCCTCGGCTTCTACGCCGTGGTCCTGGGCATCGACGGCCAGTTCGAGCGCGCTGGATGGATGATTTTCTTCGCCGGCATTCTCGACGGACTCGACGGCCGAATCGCCCGCCTCACCCACACCGAGAGCGAGTTCGGCAAGGAATTCGACTCCCTGGCCGACGTTTTGACCTTCGGCGCCGCCCCGGCCTACCTGGCCTTTCTGTGGGGGCTTCAGGATTTCGGACGCATCGGCTGGCTGCTGCCGGTCTTCTTTCTCCTCTGCACCTCGGTGCGCCTGGCTCGCTTCAACGTGCAGGCCAAGACCACCGACTCCCGCTCCTTCGTCGGCCTGCCGTCGCCGGCCGCGGCGGCGGCGATCGTCGCCCTGCTGTGGACCCTGGAGCCGATCGCCCGCAACACCTCCGAGCGCTGGCCGCAGATTTTCATGGCGGTCAGCCTGGTGGTGGTCGGCAGCCTGATGATCTCGACCTTCCGCTACCCCAGCCTCAAGCGCATCAACCTGCGCGCTCGCCTCAGCTACCGCGCCGCAATGGGGATCGGCGTCACGCTCCTCGTGCTCACCTTGAGGCCCCAAACTTTCTTCGAGCTGCTGGCCGCCAGCTTCGCGGTCTTCGGCCCTCTCAACTGGGTATGGCAGCGCATCTGGCAGCGGTTTAGGAGACGGGGCGACGAGGAGATCGGCCCCAGAGGCGGCGAGGCCGGAGGCGACGGCGGCGAGGTAGCGGCGGCCCGCGAGCCGCTGGCCTAGATTCCGAGCCGCTGCAGAATCGCCCGTCCGGCGAGGTCGGCCGCTTCCTCGAAGCCGCCGACCGACCTCAACCTTCTCCGCCCGGTACGCGAACACCGGTGGGAGCCTGCCCGCGCGCACCGCGGCCCTGCCGCCGGCTCCTTTTTCTCACCAACAGAACACGAGACTTTAAGATCTAGCCATGACGACTCTCGCACTGGTCAACGCGACCGACCTGGTCGCCGAAGAATTCCGCGCCGCCCTCGAGGAGCGGCACGACCTCTGGAACGCGATGCGCCTTTTCACCACCGAGGAAGACGCGGTGGGTACCCTCGTCGACGTGCGCGGCGGCGCCGGCATGGTCGTCGCCGTGGAGGACGGCTCTTTCGACGATGTCGACATCGCCCTCTTCTTCGGCGAGCCCTCTTCATACCGGAATCTGCTCGCCAGCGTGCCGCCGGCGGCCACCACGATCCTGGTCACCGGCAAGGATCCTCTCCCTGAAGCCGGTCAACCGGGCGTCGTCGGCGTCAACTTACACGACCTCGATCGCTTCGAGACCCTGGTTCACCCTCACTCGGCGGCCGTCGGAATCGCCCAGCTTCTGAGGCCTCTGCTGCCCCTCAACCCGCGCTCGGCCTCGGCCACGGCGGTTCTGCCCGTGTCGTTTTTTGGCAAGGAGGCCCTCGACGAGCTGCTCGATCAGGCTCGCGACCTTCTGAGCTTCAGCACCCAGGTCGAGGCCGACCTCCTGCCGGGTCCCCTCGCCTTCAACGTGCTCGACTCCCCCACCGGCCGCCTGATCACCGATCAGGCCCGCGCGGCGCTCGGCGAAGACGCTCCTCCCCTCGCCGTGCAGGCGGTTCAGGGAGGCCTCTTCCACGGCCTCGGCCTGGCGCTTCAAATCACCTTTGAGGACGAGACGCTCGATGCGGAGCGTCTCACCGAGGTGCTCGAGGGCAGCTCCCTTCTCGATTTTGCGGCCGATCCCGAACAGCTCGGCCCCAAGGAGGTCGTCGGCCGGCTCGAGGTGATGATTTCCGAGATTCGGCCCCTCGGCGAGGGCATCTTCGCTCTGTGGGCCGTGCTCGATCCGCTCACCGCCGGGGGTTCGCGCAACCTGCTGGCCATGCTCGAGAGCCTCAAGAATCCGCACTCGACGGCCGGCTCCGGGGCGGCTCTGACCCACTGACCCCAACCGCGAGGAGGCTCGGTGATGGCCAGGTTCCGCGCCCGCCCCGAGGACTTCGAAGTCGAGGAGCTGCCGCTCTACGCCCCCGCCGGCGCCGGCCCGTTTCTGTGGCTGTGGATCGAGAAGCGCGGGCTGGATACGGCCGCCATGGCCGCAGACATAGCCCGCGCTCTCGGCTTGCCGCGCCGCGAGGTCGGCTGGGCCGGCCGCAAGGATCGCCACGCTGTCACGCGCCAGGCGATCACGGTGCCGGCCCACGCCGAGGCTCGCCTTCCCGATCTCGACTCCCTCGGCGCGGGCCTCAGAATTCTCGAGGTCCAGCGCACCGACGAGCGCCTGCGCACCGGACAGCTGATCGGCAATCGCTTCCGTCTGCGCGTCGTGGAGGTGGAGGCGGACCAGGCGGATGACGCCGCGCGCGCCCTCGCCCGCCTTGAAGAGCGCGGCCTGGCCAACCGCTTCGGCGCCCAGCGCTACGGCCGAGACGGGCGCAACGCCGAGCGCGGCCGGGCTCTTTTAAGCCGGGCGCGCCACAGCGGGGATCGCCGCCGGGCGTTTCTGATGATTTCTGCTCTTCAGTCGAGGGTCTTCGACGAGGTGCTCGCCAGACGGCCCGCGGACGAGCTGTGGCCGGGGGATCTGGCCGTTCATCACGCCACCGGCGACTGGCGCTGGATCGATCGGGTCGAGCCCCATCAGGGGGCCCTGGAGCGCTTTGAGATCAGCCCGACCGGGCCTATTTTCGGCACCAAGACCAAGAAGCCGCGGGGCCGAGCGGCCGAACTCGAGGCCGAGGTTTTGGCCGATTTCGACCTTCCCCCAATCGACAGCCTGCGCCTCCCCCAGGGCCTCAGGCTCTACGGCGACCGGCGCGCTCTCAGGGTGCAGCCGCGCCGCGCGGGCTGCCGCTTCGACGCCGACGAGCGGGCCCTCGAGGTGAGCTTCGAGCTGCCGTCGGGCAGCTACGCCACCGTGCTGCTCGAGGCCCTCTTTCCCCAGGGCCTTATCGAAGGCCCGGCGGCGCCGGCTCAGTCCCAAGCCGACGCCGACGGAGCCTAATCCCCAGCCTGAGCCGCCAGGGCGCCGACGGCCGCGCCGGCGGCCGCGGGCGCCGGCGCCGCGCCCTCCTCGGGCTTCAGCACCCCGAGAACGTAGCGTTCGCTGTCGAGATAGCGGCCGGGCGCCGCGGTCAGCGCCGCGGCGGGGAGTGCCGCGAGGAGGTCGTGGAAATTTTTCAGCAGCCCCAGGTCGAGATCGTGGGCGGAGTAGGGCTGCAGGGCGCGCAGCCCAAAACAGTTCTCC
>JBCCLG010000351.1:0-6029 GCA_039027015.1 Acidobacteriota bacterium
AAGCGCCTGCATCGCGTCGCGATCCAGCGCATCGATACGCTTGCCCTGCAGCTCAATAGTCCCGGCGGAGATTTGGCCAGGCGGCTCCAGAAGGCCCATAATCGCATTGCCAATGGTGGACTTTCCGGCTCCGGACTCCCCGACGATACCGACGATCTCGCCAGGGTTGATGGTCACGTTGGCAGTATCGACTGCGGTGAAGACACCATGGCGCGTCGGGTAGGTGACGGTCAGCCCTTGAATATCGAGAAGTGCCATCGCGCGCTACCTCAGCTTCGGATTGAGGACATCGCGCAGCCAGTCACCAAGGAGGTTCACCGACAATGCGAGCGCCAGCAGCGCAATCGCCCGCCGGTTTCATCGGGGCGCCGCTTCGGCCACCAGCCGGGCGAAGCGGCTATCGTCACGCAGCGGGTCGAAGGCCGGGCTCTTCGACAGATGCAGGAACCACGAGCCCCGCTTGGCCGCCGCCGCGCGCAGCCACGGAAGAGCGTCTTCCAAATCGCCCTGGCCGGCGAGCGCCTCGGCGATCAGCATGGGCTCAGGACGCGAGCGCGAGGCCAGGCGATCGTGCTGCCAGCGCCAGTAGCCGATCAAGCCGTCGGCCTCGACCGCGCCGTTCAGGGCGTCGAGGGCGTCGCCGTTGATCCTCCGCCGGCGCATCCGCTCGACGAAGGCCTCGAGGGCGGCGTCGACTTCGCCGAGGCGCTGGTGCGCGTAACCCACCTCCCGAAGGTGCCACAGGAATTGGGCGCCCAGGGCGTCGGCGGTGCGGAATCGATCGAGGGCCTCCCGGTAGCGCCCGGCGGCATTGAGCCGCTGGCCCCACGCGGCGTGAATCAGCGGCGAGAGGGGGTCCAGCTGGGCCGCGATGGCGATGGCGTCGAGGGCTTCTCGATGTCGACCGGCGAGCGACAGGCACTCGGACAGCCACTGGTGGGCCCGGCTGTCGCTCGGCGCGAGCTCGATGGCGGCGCGATACGACTCCTCGGCCCCGGCCCAGTCCCAGTCGCGAACCAGCCGCAGCTGCCCCAAGACCGCGTAAGCTGCCGCCAGCTCGGGATCGAGGACGAGGGCGCGATCCACCGCTTCCTGGGTACGAGCGTAGGCCTGGGTTTGAGGCACGGAGAGGTAGAGCTCGCTGAGCAGATGGACTTCGGCCAGCGCCGCCCAGGCCAGGGCCAGCTCGGGGTCGAGGGCCACCGCCGCCTCGAGGTGCTCAAGGGCGCCGCCGAGGCCTCGTCGGGTGCGCTTCTCGAGCCCCTGTCGCCCCAGCAGATACCGCCGGTAGGCTTCGCCGTCCACGGCCCCGTGGGCCCTGAGGCGAGATTGCTCAACCGGCGTCAGCTCGGCCGCCACGCGCGCGGTCACGTCGATCGCGACGTTGCTTTGCAGGTCGAGCACGTCGGCCATGGTCCGATCGTACGTGCGCGACCACACGTGCTCGTCCCGCAGCGGCGCGATCAATTGGATGGTGATCCGCAGCCGCTCGCCGGCGGCCAGGATGGACCCCTCGATGAGGTAGTCGACCCGCAGCCGGCGGGCGATTTCGGGCGCCGTGAGATCGTCGGCGCGCACCGCCTCCGCCGACGTTCGGGAGACCACGCTCAAAGCGGACACGGTGGAGAGCTGATGGATCAGGGCCTCGGTCAGACCTCCGGCCAGATCCGAGTCGCCGTTTCCGGAGTCGAGCTGGTCGAGCGGCAGCACCGCGATGCGGACCCGCGGAGGCGAGATCGAGGGCGAGGCCTGTTCGAGACCCGAGCGACGCGCAAAAAAACTTGCGATCAGGGCGACGGCGAGAAGCGCCAGGGTGGCCAGGACCGTGGCCGGGACCGCCGCCCGGATCGGCGGCGCGGACCGCGCGAGGGACGGCGGAGGCGCCTCAGCCTCCGGATCATGGCGAGTCCGCTCCACCCGCGCGACCAGCCGATAGCCCCTGCGCGGCACCGTCTCGATATAGCGAGGACTGCGAGGATCGTCGCCCAGGGCCTGGCGCAGCACCGATACGGCCCTGCTGAGCGCGCCGTCGACCACCGCCTTGCCCTCCCACACCTGCTCGAAGATCGCGTCTCGAGGAACAATGGCGGGAGAGTGCTCGCCGAGACACAGCAAAAGCTCCATGACCTTCGGCTCGAGCCGGCGAACCTCGTCGCCTGGGCGGCCGTCTTCCAGCGAGCGCAGGGTCAGCCCGTCAGGATCGACGAGCCAGTCGCCGATTCGCAGCGTGGCGATCTCGTCCTGGCTCGGTTGGCCTCGGGTCGAAGGTGAGCTAAAGCGCGGCATAGGCCCTTTGGAGCGTACCGCTTCCCGCGCCATAACGGGTCCCTAAACCGCCGATAAGGACTTCTCCGCCGGCGCTGGGCAGTTTGAAATCTCGACTTCACTGCGATTCGCGGAGGCTTCTCCGCCTCGGGGACCCCGGCCCAACACGAGGACCCAAACCCATGAAGCAGCAGCCAGCACTCGACACCGCCAAGAGACTCCGCTCCATCGGCACACTTCTGCTGATCGCCTCGACGGCCAGCCCGGCCGAGGCCCAGCTCGTCGCAGAGGGGCGCCAGTGGATTCCGGGCTTCGAGCCGGATCAGCGGACGGGCGAGGCCCTCGCCATCTGCGATTTCGACGGCGACGGCATCGACGATCTCGCGATCGGCCTGCCCGACACCGATCTCGGCGCCGGATCCCTGCTCAACGCGGGCACGGTGCGCGTCTACTACGGAGACGACTCGGGCGTGCTCGGCCAGCGACTGCAGGAGCTCTTTCTGGAGGACTTGCCGTCTGGCCAAAACGGCGCCGGCAATCGCTTCGGCGCCGCGCTGGCGGCGGCGGACTTCAACCTCGACGGCGCCTGCGATCTCGCCATCGGCATTCCGGGCCTTGAGGTCAGCGGCGCCGTCGCCGCCGGTCGCGTCGCCGTCATCTCCGGCGAAGCTGGCGACATTCTCGACCGCCTGTCCACCGACTATTTCGACCAGAGCGTTCTCACCGGAACGCCCGAGACGGGCGATCGCTTCGGCTCGGTTCTCGCCGCCGGACCCCTCGGCGGCGAAGACCCCTATCCCGATCTGGTCGTGGGGGTCCCGAGAGATCGCGTGGGAGCCTTCCAGGAAGCGGGCGCCGTGCACATCATTTTTGCCCTGAATGACGGCGGCCTCGACACCTTCCGTGAAGCTCGGCTGCATCAGGACGTCGAGGATCTGTTCGGTATCGCCGGGCCAGGGGACCGCTTCGGTGCCGCCCTGGCGATCGGAGAGGTCACCGGCGACGAGCAGACCGATCTGATCGTCGGCACGCCCGGAGACCGGATCGACCTGACCGACGGCGCCGGCTCGGTACAGGTCATCCCGGGCGGCGGCGACGGCGTCGACATCAATATCGCGACCCAGCAATTCCTCAGTCAGGACGTGGAGGACGTTCTTGGCGACGTCGCCGAGGGCGACGGCTTCGGCAGCGCCATTGCCCTCGGCGAGTTCAACGGCGGCGGCGGCCTCGATCTGGCCATCGGCGTCCCCGGCGATGCCCAATTCGGACCCAACCAGAGCGGCATCGTGCAGGTGTTCTTCGGCACCCTTGATGGGGGCTTTTCTCTCGAAGGGGAGCAGATCCTTTTCGAGAGCTTGATCAGCCCCGAGGTCGCGACCTTCGATCGCTTCGGCACGACCCTCGCAAGCGCCGACTTCAACGGCGACGGGCGTGACGACCTGGCCATCGGCTACCCGCTCGACAATGTGTTCGGCGTGGTCAACGCCGGCAACGTTGCGGTCCTCTACGGCGCCCCCTCAGGCCTGGCGACGAGCGATGCGCAGCTGTGGAATGGGTTCACCCTTCTCTCCCTCGAACCCGGGGATGAGACCGGCTTTGCGCTGGCCGCCGGCCGCCTCGGCGGCGAGCGCCGCGGGCCCTACCTCGCGATCGGCATTCCGGGGCGCGAGGGCGACGGCCTGATGCAGCAGCAGATGGGCGGCGCCATGCTTCTTCAGGGGCAGCTCCTCGTATTTTCCGATGACTTTGAAAGGGGCAACACAACGGCCTGGTCGAGCACGACGCCCTAGTGTCTTGTGCGGAAAGTTCGCGACATCCGAGAGCACTCTGGCGCGCGCTCCGCGAGGCGCGCCGACGCAGGGATAGCGGGGCTATCTCGAGGAGGCGCAACGAAGCGGAGCGCGATGCCAGGGTGCTCGAAATGTATGCGAACTATCCGCACGAGACACTAGCGAGGGCCTCGCTTTCGAAGCCGCTCGAAGAGGCCCGAGAGAAACCGCTCGACCGCCTGACCGAGGCCCGGCCGCGCGGATTCGCTCGGGCCGGCAACGTGAAGCGTCTCGACGCCGAGCTTCACCAGCCAGCCCGCGACCGGGCCAGAGCCCGGGGCCTCTTCGGGATCCCAGGTCAGGATGGGCCTGCCGTAGTGCCGAGCCGCGGCCGCCGTCCACTCCGTGCCGGGGTCCCGGGCCTTGAACGCCGAAGGCCGAAGAATCAGCGTGGCGTCAGAATCCCGGCTATTCCACTCGGTGCGCAGGGATCGAGGCACGTCCGGCGCCAGCTCGCTGCGCTCCCGAGGCGTTTCGCGCAGAGGGAGCTCGCTCGGAATCAGCCCCGCCTCGCAGACCCGCCCCGGCGGGCACCAGCCTCCGATCGCGAGACCGTGAGCCCTGGCGGCGCGCAGGGCGGCCTGGTCGACCCCGGTCTGCCCGCCGGAGACGATCTTCCGCAGCCTGGGACCCGCCGATACCGGGCCGCTCAAGGTCGCGCCCGCCGTGCCGGGCAGGCGGCGAATGCTCGCGCGCCTGACCCCGTGATCCAAGCTCTGGGAGCGAGAATCCTACTGCTCGATCAGCTGGACCGCGCCGAGCACCGGCTGAGCGTTCTCGGCGGGCTCTCCGAGCGGCACGATGGTGAGCTGGGGATCCGCGCCCGCCGACTGCTCCGCCACCAGCCGGCGATGGACCGAGGTGGCGTCGAAGCTGAAGAACCGCTCCGTAAGATCGGCGCTGGCCGCCTGGGCTTCGTGATCGCCGCCGTGGTCGTGAGGCACCGCGCCGAAGAAGTTCACCGAGCCGAGAAGGTAGGCGTCGCGCGCCTCGCCCTCAACGCCGTCCGGCAGACCGTAATAGATCAGGTAGACCACGTCGGGCTGCGCCTGGGCCTCAAGCCCGCTGATCTTGACGAAGAGCTTCTGATCGTCTCCGAGGGCCGAGGCCACCGAAAGCTCGCTCTCGGGCGCCAGGGTGACGCGGGTCGCGGCGGCTCCGGCCAGGGAGACGCGCTCTCTCGCGGAACCTCTCACCACCTCCGGGGTGGCGGAGGCGAGGCCGAGCTCGTCGCCCGTTTCGCACCCCGCCGCCGGCTCGAGCTGATCGTACTCGTAGCCGAGGGACGCGATGTCGTTGACGTCCCGAACCTGGGTTTCTACCCGGGTGCCCGCGGCGTCGGCGAAGGTGAAGGCCCGATCCATCCAGTTCGGATCATCGACGGGATTTTGGCGGCCGGCGGCGTTCCAGCTGGCCCAGATGCGATCGATATTGCAGTGGTGCATCCAGAAAATCGGGTCGCCGGCGGCCCAGGGAACGGCCCCCATATTCATTCGGTTCCCGACCCGCACGTGAATATTGCCGTGCAGGATGAAGTCCAGCTTCATGTTGAAACCCTGCTGCGTGCCCTGGGGCTTATAGGTGCACTGCTCGAGGGAATCGAGGCTGAGAAGGCTTTGGTCGTCGCCCTGAATGGGTCGACCGTCGTTGACCCCGGGGTTTCGCTTATCGACAAAGAGGGAGCTGCCCTGCTGGCGGAACTCCTCGGGCAGAACGCCGCGGATCGCCAGATCGGAGGTGGAGTAATTCCAGTAGGGCAGGGTAAAAGTGGGCTCGCCGCTCACTTCGCGAATGATCGTCTCAAAGAAATAGACGTACATCCGGTGCCAGGGCAGGAAAAAGTTTTCGTCGTCGTTGGGGTTGTGAGCCTGGCAGGTGCTCCACGTTTCCTGCGCCAGGTCCCCCTGGGCCCCGCCGTCGGGATAGAGGCGGGCG
>JBCCLG010000352.1:0-6020 GCA_039027015.1 Acidobacteriota bacterium
CCAGTCCCGCTTGGTGTGTTCATGCTGCTGAGATGACCAGTCGTGTTGTATCCATGGGAGGTTTCATAGGTCCGCCCGTCAATGCGCAGCGTTTCCTGGGTCAGAAGATCGAGCTCGTTATAAGCGTAGGTCCAGTTTACGCCGCCTCTTTTGGACGTGAGGAGGTTGCCATTGGCGTCATACGTCTTTGAAATGTCGGTCGTTCCAGCCGGGAAATTGATCAGCGTCTGCCGCCCCATAGCGTCATAGGTGTAGTGGATACGGTCGGCGGCATTTGAACTGCAGCCCGTGCCCTGGCCGCGGGCCATATAGGTCACCTGATTGGCATTGTCATAGGCATAGACGGTGCCGTTCTGTTCGGGCGTGAAGTGATTGCAGAGCCGAAAGCGGGAATCATACGTCCAGGTCTGGGTGACGCCGCCCTGCGAGGCTGAAGTAAGATTGCCCCAGGCATCATAGGTCATCGACGTGGTCATCCCGAGCGTCTGCTGGATCAAACTGGCTTGAACCGTCGAAGGTGCGCCCCAGGCTTGGTAAGTGGTCGTCGTGCGCGCGCCGATCGGATCCGTGACCTGGACCTTATTGCCACTGAGATAGGCCGTGCGTGTGGTGGCATAGGGCGCCACAGTCTCCCGCACCTGCGTAACGCGGCCAAGCGCATCATAGCTCGTGTCAACGCCCGTGGTCGGGTTGGGGGAATGCGAGGGGAAGGAGGCGAACACTGTCCGCCCGAGCGCATCATAGCGGGTCTTTGTATAGCGCGCTGGGGAATGGCCGGTGAGGTCCATCGCCTGGACGAGGATCGGGCGGATAAAACCGTCATAGGTTGTGACCGTGCGCGAATTGCCCCGCGTGATGGTTTGTTTGAGGCCATTGCCTGTACTCCAATAAACGATGCTCGTATCAGCAAATGCGCCGGGCGGACTAATTTTGGTGACGCGACCCGCCACATCATAAACGTATGTGGTCGTCTGACCGCGCGCGTTCGTCTCTGACACAATCCGCCCATGATCGTCGACGATGCGGGAGATCCGCTTTTGGTCGGGGCGGATCACGAGGGTCGGGATACCTCGCTTATAGGAAGAGGGCGCGACGACTCTCCCAATTGCGTCCGTCACGGATTTGACCGTCCCGTCGGAATTGTAGGCGATGGTGGCCCACCGCGTCCCATACCTATCGATATGAGTAGGGCGGCCACGGGAGTCATAGGTTAAAGTGTCGATAAGCTTGCCATTCTGCCGAACTGTCTTCGGGCGGGCAAGTATCCAGCTTGCGCGGTTGCTTTCGTATGTCGTGTCCTTTGTGCGATCTCCTGAAGTCGTGCTGGCCGTGCGCCGAACCTCCGTCGGGCGGCCTGCCGAAAACGAAGATGAGTTAAGGTCAAAATTGTATTTGTATTCGGTCTTAAAAGAGTCTGATCCGCGAACACTGGTCGTTTTTATGAGCGACGTGCGCATCGTCGCCGGCACCAATCGCGACCTCAGGAAGGCCATGCGCGACGGAGAATTCCGAGAGGACCTCTTCTATCGGCTGAACGTCATCCCCGTGCGCCTGCCGCCGCTGCGCGAGCGTCCGGAAGACATCGCCCCGCTCGCGCATCATTTCCTCGAGCGCTTGGCCCGCCAGGGCCACAGGCAACTCGAGCTGAGCGCCGACGCGGAGCAGGCTCTCGCCCGCCACGGCTGGCCCGGCAACGTGCGCGAGCTGGAAAACGCCTTCGAGCGGGCCGTGGTGCTCAGTCGCGGGCCCCGCGTGGAGGTCGAGGACCTGCTGCTCGATGAGGAATCTCCGGCAGCAGCCGGCGGGGCTCTCTCCGAGGCCGAGGAGAAGCAAGATCCTGCAGAGCTCACGCTCGAGCAGGCCCTCGAGCGCGCGGCGGCCGAGCGGGTGCGCAGGGCCCTCGATCACGCCGGCGGGCGTCGCGCCGAGGCCGCCCGCCAGCTCGGCGTCGATCGCTCCACGCTCTTCCGCTGGATCCGCCGCCTGGGGCTTGAGGCTTAGCGCCCGCGGACTCCCGCCTTGATAGACTGCCGGCCATGAAGGAGCTTCTGTGGGTCGGCGCGGGCGGGTTCTTGGGCGCCGTCCTGCGCTTCAGCCTTTCGAGCTGGGCCGGGCGCACCTGGGGCGCGAATTTCCCCTTCGGCACCCTGCTGGTCAACTGCCTGGGCTGCTACGCCCTCGGCGTCCTGACGGTGCTGCTCGACCGGCAGCTCGCGGGCTCCGAGGCGAGGCTTTTTCTCGGCGTCGGCCTGCTCGGCGCCCTGACGACTTTTTCGACCTTCGGCCAGGAGTCGCTGGATCTCGTGCGTCGCGGCCAGGGGGCGCTCGCCCTGGGCAACGTGGCGGCCAACGCGATTCTCGGTCTCGGGGCGGTCGGCCTCGGCTGGTGGACGGCGGGTCTTCTGACCGGCCCGCGCTAGCCAGGGCGTCTAGCTCAGGCCCAAGGCTTCTAGCTCAGGCCTGAGGCTTCGTCGATCGCTCGCGCGATGTGGGTGCGCAGATCGTCGAGCAGGGCGGCGACCCGCTGGATGGCGGGCGCGACCCGGGTCTTGAGCTCGTCGGGCCCAAAGTGGGGCAGGCAGAGGAGCTGGCAGTCCTGGATCAGGCGATCGGCGTAGTCGCCGAAGCGGTCCTCGAACTGGCTTTCGTGCAGCCTCGGCAGCAGCTCGTTCATGACGTCGTAGAGGTAGGGCTGCATCGACTGCACCATCGCCTGGGGGATGGCCCGGCCGCGCTTGAGCAGCCGGTGGATCATCAGGAAGGCTTTGTAGTTGGAGGCGGTGGTGGAGGTTAGGCGGTCGAGCAGGAGCTGGAGATCACGAAGAGCGCTCAGCTTTTCCTCGCGCCGTGAGTCCGCCGGCGGCCCGGCCCCGAGATCGCTGGAGCCAAACGCCTCGAATCCGGGGCTCGACAGGGAGTCGAGGTCGTCGTCGAACGAGGAGCGGGTCCACGGCGACGGGTCGGCGTCGCTATTCCACGCGTCGCCGGGGTCGATGGGGGGAGCGGCAACCGGCACGGGCTCGGCCGCCGCGGGCGCCAGGAAGTCGTCTTCCGGCGGCTCGAAGGGCTGAAGGCCGCCGAGGGTGCCGGTGGACCAGGAGCCTTCGGCGACGCTCGCTGGCTCGGGCTCGAAGTCGATTTCAGGATAGGAGGAGGGGGAGGCCGCGGCGGAGGGACCCGGAGCCCGCTCGGCCGGCTGCGCCGCGGCGGGAGGCGTCGCGTGGTCGAAGTCGACCTCTACGTCGAGCCCGGCGATCTCGATATCGGGCACCTCCGGCGGCGCCGCCTGCCGGTAGGCGGTGTCCTCCGGGCTTCCAGGCACGGCGATCTCAGAATGGGAGACCTGGACCGTCGCCTCCGGCACGGGCTCTGCGGGCTCGGGCGGGGCCGGACTCGGCGGGGGAGCCGGTTCGGGGACGGGCTGGGCGATCCGTTCGGGATCAGGCTGCTCGGGGGCGAGGTCGGCGAAGGAGACGTCGGCGGCGGCCGGCGTTCCGGCGGCGGGCGCTCCGGCGGCCGGCGTTTCGGGTGCGGTCGGGGCGCCCGGGTCTTGGCCGTCGAACTCCTCGTGGAGCGAGCCGAAAAGCTCCTCCATCTGCTCGGGCGAGGGAGCGTTCTCGGCCTCCTGCCGAACGGTGAGCGAGGCGCGCTTCAGCACCGAGCCGAGCAGCAGCTCGAGGAAGGTGTTGAGGTCCTCGTCGTAAAGCAGAATGATCAGCGAGTGCAGGTGCTCGGGGATGCGCTCGCGGCTCTTGTGCGGCTTGATCTGATGGCCCGCCCGCCAGCGATCGACCGACGAGTTGGCCTCCTTCTCGGACATCACCACGTAGAGCAGGCTCTCGACCTGCTGGTCGCCGATGATCTTTTTGAGCAGCTCGACGTTGAGCACCGTGGCCAGCTCGGTGGCCGTTTGCGCCATGCGCGGGAAGGCTTCTTCGGGGGTAACGCTGAGTCCCGGGGTGACCGTGCCCCAGGTGGTGTTGTGCAGGGTGGCGAGCTCGTTGACGCGCGCGGCGAGCAGGGCCTCGCGGCGCTGAATCTGGTGGTAGTCGCCGGAGTAGAGGGCGCGCCGGCTGTCCTCGCGCATCAGCTTGCCGAGGTTGCCCAGCAGGCTGTAAAGCGCGGTGAGGGCGTATTGATCCACCCGCTCGTTGCGGCGCCATTTCTCCACCAGCTCGGCCAGGGGCACCTGCTCGAGGAGGTTGGTGATGTTCTCGGTGACTTCGGTCAGCGTGGCGACCAGCTTTTGGTTGCGCTTGAACTCCCGGGCCTTCTCGGTGAAGAGCAGGGGCTCGATCTCGACGCCGCGCCACAGCCCTTCGGCCACCAGGGTGGCGCAGGCGCCCATGATGGAGCTGGAGTATTTGCCCTTGAGGTCGGCGCTCAGCTCGCAGACGTAGTCCCGCTCGTCCGGGGAAGGGTCGCGGGTGACGCTCGACTCCTGGAAGCTGGCGAAGAGATTCTTGAGCTTCGAAAGCTCCTGCTCCACGCTGGTGTGGATGCCGTGGAAGAAGAATTCCAGATCGCCCAGCAGCTCCTCGCTCACTCCCCGGGCCTCGAGGTCGGCGATGAGCGCGGCGATCTGCTTTGGGATGCCCCCGATGACCGCCACCAGCAGGCCGGTCATGCGGAGAAAGTCCTCGGTTTGACTCGGCGGGTAGTAGAGCGAGTCCCACGGCGCCGCTTTCTCCAGGTCGTCGAGTATCTGCCGAACCAGCCGGTAGATCGCGAGCTTGGAGTCGTCGACCTGGGAGAGCACCTCCTCGAGGGTCGTCGGCTTCTCTGGCGCCCGGGAGGCTGGTTCGCTGGAGCTCACAAAATAGGTCCGGAGGGAGAGCCTAAGAAACTAGATCTCTGGAACTCTTGTCTGGTGGAGCGGGCTGCCCGCAGCGCCGGTTGGCCGACGGCGTCGGGTGCCGGAGCGGGCTTGGGCTCCGGTATCCCTCGGGGCAGTCCAGTTTCGATACGCGGAAGAGCGGCTGGGCCGGCTCGATCAAAGAGGAGGCTGCGGGAGCTGGGTGCTTTCGGGCGCACCGTCTAGCCTTGCCGTCAGGATTCACCGCGGAGTTCCAGCGTCCGCTGTTTTCGAGTCTATCGTCAGTCCGCCCTCCCGTCATCCTCGGGCGAGGCTTCTTTTGAGATGAATGGTCCAAGTTCGAGGGCCGACCCGCCACGCCGGGAGGCCGGCCTGCCGGGACCCTCACGGGCTGCCCCTCTCGGCGAGGCGCGTCTCGTACCAGCGCGCGCTGCCGGTCCATCGATAGTCGCGCTCGCCGCCCGGCAGAAGCTCCGCCGCCACCGAGAGGGGGCCGTACTCGACCAGCATGAGCCCTCGGGTTTCTTTGCCCTCGATGCTCAGCACGCCGCGGCCGGTGAGGCGGCGCCCGCCGCGCACGGTGAGCCCGTCGATCGCCATCTCGTCGTCGTCGAGCGCCAGCTGAGCGGCGGCCTGGACCCGCTTTTCCTCGAGCAGGCGATGGAGCCAGCGCTTGGGGCGATCGCCGCTGCGCAGGAGGTGCACCAGGGGCAGGGCGTCGCGCAGCACGGCTTGGACTTCGGCGGTGAGGTCTATGGGCTCGGTGAGCACCGCCTCGCCCCGGGGCAGCTCGATGCGCGCCCACCATGCGTCGATCGGGGCGTTCTCGGCGTCTGCCGGGGCGCCGGCGCACCGGGCGCTCACCCCGTCGAGGTCGAGCCGCAAGTCGCTGAGCTGAAATTTGCGGTCCTCCAGGCGGCCGCGATCGAGCTGAGCCCCGAGCTTCAGATCGCCCCGAATAAGAGTCTCGCCGCGATAGGTCGCCTCGACGCTTTGCCCGATAAGGTCGAAGCGTCCCAACATTTCGCGGGCGGCCGAGGAAAACTCGAAGCGCAGGCTCGCGCTGCCCGAGCCGCCGACCAGGCGGAGCGGCGAGCTGGCCGGCAGGGCCCGGTCATAGGCGGCGAAGTCGGGCACCCGCGCCTCCTGGACCTCCAGCCGCGCCACGATGTCGGGCCTGGGCTCGGCGAGATCGAGCACCGGC
>JBCCLG010000353.1:0-5991 GCA_039027015.1 Acidobacteriota bacterium
ACGCGAACTCGGCCCATCGACCTTGACTGACTGAACCTTCGCCACCAAAGGATGCGGCGACATGACCGACCGTAAAGTCTCTCGCAGGGCGGACCGTCCGTTCGTCGACTCGGAATTCTTCGCGCTGCGCACTCCGCTCCTGCCCTGGCGGCGATTCGCGGAATGGAGCGGCAGCCTCGCCGCTCCTGCCGCCTACGCGGAGAAAGGCCGACTGGGTCGAGATCGAAAAAAGCTCGAGGCGGCCTTGGCGGAGGATCGCCAGCGCCTGCGCCGGGGGCTCACCCAGATTCTTGAAGATCCGGTCACGCTCGAGGCCGTCTACCTCGCCTCGCCCGACCTCGTCGACGCGATCGAAGCCTGGAAGACCGATCCAGACTCTCGTAACGGCCGCCGCGCCGAAGAATCCCTGGTGCGCTACTTCACCCGCATGTGCACCCGCTCGACCCCCTTCGGACTCTTCGCCGGATGCTCGGTGGGGCGGATCGGCGACGCGTCCTCCCTGGAGCTTGAGGGCACGGCGGGCTATCGCCGTCACGTCCGCCTGGACATGGAGTACTTGACCGCTCTCACCGACCGGCTCAAGCGGGAGCCGGCCCTCAGGCGAGAGGTCACGCTGCGGCCCAACCCGACCCTCTACAAGCTCGGACATCGCTTTAGGTATGCGGAATTTCGAGCCACCGATAAGGGGCGCTCGCACCACCTTGTGGCGGTCGCCGGCAATCCTTTTCTCGACGAGATCCTTGGCAACGGCAGCCAGCGTCCGCGGAGACATCGGTTCTCTGACCTGGTGGCCTACCTGGTGGCCGAGGCCGGCGTCGAGGAGTCCGAGGCGGCCGACTTCATCAACACGCTGATCGACAACCAGGCTCTCCTGCCCGAGCTGGAGCCGCCGATCGTGGGTTCAGAGCCGGGCCCGGCCCTGGCCGCAACCCTCGGACAATTCGAGGCGACCGCGGACGCCGCAGAGGCCCTGGCCGACGTCCAGTCTCGTCTCGAAACCCTCGACGCCACCACCCTCGGAGTTGAGCCCTCGATCTACCGCGACCTGGCCAAGGACATCAAGACGCTCGGCGCCGACGTCAACCTGTCGCGGCTCTTCCAGGTCGACATGACCAAGCCGGTGGCCCACGCCGAGCTGTCCGATGAGGTGATCGAGGCCGTGCTTCTCGGCGTGGAGATTCTCTACTTCTTCTCGCCGCCGGCCGGCCCCACCGAAGTGTTCAAGCGCTTCACCGAAGAGTTCGTCAAGCGATACGAGTCCCAGGAGGTGCCGCTCGTCGAGGTTCTCGACGAGGAGATCGGCATCGGTTTCTCCAAGTCTCATGCCCCGGGGGCTGAGCCTTCCCCGCTCCTCGAGGACGTGGTTTTCGCCACCGGATCGCCCGAGGAGACCACCTGGGGGCTGCGCGAGCGCGCCCTGCTGCAGCTTCTACTCGACGCCGCCGAGCGAGGCGACCACGAGGTCGAGCTCAACCCCACGATCGCCGCCGCCCTGGCCCAGCGGCCGCGCCTGCCGATGCCCGCGGCCTTCGCCACCTTCTTCAGTCTCGGGGCCGAATCTCAGGAGGCCCTCGAAAAGGGCGACTTCGAGGTCAAGGTGTCGGCGGCCACCGGGCCTTCAGGAGCCAACCTCCTGGGCAGGTTTTGCCACGCCGATGAGGCGCTGGCCGACGCCGTGAGCGCCCACGTCGAGAGCGAAGAGGCGCTGGCGGGCGACGCGCTTTTCGCCGAGATCGTGCACCTTCCCGAGGGCCGCGTCGGCAATATTCTCCTGCGTCCCCAGATGCGGGGCCACGTCATCCCGCTGCTCGGGGCGGCGAGCCCGAATCAGGATCAGGAAATTGCGATCACCGACCTCATGGTCTCGGTCCAGGGCGGCGAGGTAGTTTTGCGCTCCAAGGCGCTCGGCAAGAGGATCTTTCCTCGCCTGACGGCGGCCCACGGCTACTTCACCGAAGCCAATCTCGGGGTCTATAAATTCCTCTGCTCCCTGCAGTGGCAAAACTCCCTAGGCGCCCTCAAGTGGGATTGGGCGCCCTTCCAAACCGCTAAATTTCTGCCGCGGGTTCGCTTCAGGAAAACGATCGTCAGCCGCGCCCAGTGGCTGATCGAAGGGGATGAGCTTCAGGACGTCATCGAGGCCGAGGGCGCCGACCGATTCTCGGCCATGCAGCGGGTGCGTGAGCGGCGCAAGCTGCCTTCGAGGATCGCCCTCGCCGACATGGACAACGAGCTGGTGGTCGACTTCGACAATATTTTAAGCATCGACGCCTTTATCGCCGTCGTCAAAAAACGTCCCTTCTTCACGCTCAAAGAAATCTTTCCCGAGCCCTCGAGGCTCTCGTGCCGTGGGCCCGAAGGCGCCTTCGCCTCCGAGATCGTGCTGCCCTTCGTGCGCCGGCCGGGGGTTTTCCCGGAGCCGCCGACTCCTTTGGTCGCCGCTCCCCCCAGCGAATCACCCCGCCTCTACCCGCCCGGCTCCGAGTGGCTCTTTGCCAAGCTTTACACGGGCACCGCGACCGCGGACTGGATCCTGCGCGACGTTTTAAGTCCGCTGGTAAAGGAGCTGCAGGCCGAAGGAGCCATCGACCGCTGGTTTTTCATCCGCTACGTGGACCCGGACTTCCACCTGCGGCTGCGCTTCCACGGCGAGCCGGAAACCCTCATGAACCACGTCTTCCCCAGGCTCAGCCAGAGGCTCGAGGCCTATCTCGCGAGTCGCGAGCTTTGGAAGCTGCAGCTCGACTGCTACCAGCCGGAAATCGAGCGCTACGGTGGCCCGGAGTGCATCACCGTCGCCGAGAAGCTCTTCCAGCACGATAGCGCGGCCCTCCTGGAGATGCTCGATCGCATCTTCGGCGAGCCGCTCAACGAAGCCAGGGCGCTGCTGACGATCCGCGGGGTCGACGCCATGCTCCGCGACTTCGGCTTCGACCTCGAGGCCAAGCGTCGACTCACGGAGGGACTGGCCGAAGGCTTCGCCGCGGAGTTCAACTTCAAGAACACGCCCCTGCGCCACCAAATCAGCAAGAAATTTCGCTCCCAGCGCCGCGAGCTTGAGAAGTTGCTCGCCCCCGCCGAAAGCAACGGCCACGAGCTGGCGCCGCTCTTCGACGTCTTCGATCGTCGTTCAGTCGCGTGGATGCCGGCCATCGAGGAGCTCAAATCCAGGGCCGAGCAGACCGTCGTGCCCTTCGATTCGATCCTCCACAGCCTGATCCACATGATGGCCAACCGACTGCTCCGGGCCTCGAGCCGTCCCCAGGAAATGCTGATCTACTCGTATCTCTTCAGGATCTACGACTCGCGCCTGGCCCGCGAAAAAAGCCGAGGCAAAAGGGGCTAAACTTCGCTTTGCCTCCCTATCCCTGCCACCGCGGCCTCGGCCGCATGCCGCCCTCGCCCCGCAGGTCAATAGTAGACGGGCTTCCCGGTCTCGGGATCGACCGGGATCAGCGAGCCCGCCTTGGACCGCGCGGTCGAGGCCAGATCGATGAGAAATTGCTCTTCCTCTTCATCCAGCGGCCCCTCGTCCATCGCGTCGGCGAGCTCCTGAACCATATGGACCTCGGTCGGCGCACAGAGAATGCCGTCGATTTCGGGGCGGCTGAGCACGAATCGGTAGTGGTCTGTCACCTTGGGTTGCCAGAAGTCTTCGTCAAACCCAAGCTGGGAAAAGTACATCGGATCCACGTAGCCGCCGACGCTCTTGAAGTTGTAGAGCGGCGCGCGCTTGTCGGCGTCGAGGAACGGAAAAACCTCCGCCCGGGCGCCGGGGTGGCCGGCGTTGTAGCGAATGAAGCCGATATCGATGAGCCGATTGTTGACCACCAGAAGGGCGGCCTTGCGATCATGAAAGGTCGTGCCCAGAGCGCTGCGGCCGAACAGCCTCTCTCGGCGATGCCGGGAGTGGTAGACAGAGAGCCGGGAGCCTATCTCGTGAGCGTAGGCGCCGCCGGCCACGGCGACGTCGACCCGATCCAGCCCGGGCACCACGTCGAGAACCTCGGAGAAAGGCGCGATGCAGAATTCCGGCTGCGTGACGTAACACACGACGGCGACGACCACGTCGTCTCGCACGCCGCCGCCCCGGGCGAAAAGCTTGATCAAACCCCGGCGCGTCTTCTCGTAAAGCGGCCAGTGCATGTCCGCCGTGATGAAGAAGAAATTGATGCCCGCGTCAAAGGCCGCAGGAACCACGTCTTCGTCCTCCACGATGCCGATGCAGAAAGGGCTGACCGACGGGCCGTCCTCCAGCAGGGCGATTCGGTCGGCGAACTCGGGAAGGAAGCTCTTGGGAGGAAGCATGGAGCCCTCGGGAAAGGTGGAGAAGCGATCGAGCGGAACCGCGAGTTTAGCCGACCGCCTCTCAGTCGATCAATAAGCCTGCTCCAAAGCTCTGCCGGCTGCGGCTTTGTTTGCCGGGAGCCGAAGCATGCTTGAGAAACTCAGGAGCCTCGAGGGCTGGCGCGGCCTCCTCAACGCTTCCCCGCTGCGCAAAGTGTGGCCGTTCCGCAGGCGCTACCCCCACGTGCCGCAGGTCGACATGACCGACTGTGGCCCCGCGGTCCTGGCGACCGTCGCCAAGCACTACAAGATGTCCCTCTCCAAGGCGAAGCTGAGGGAAATCGCCGGCACCGACATCCACGGCACCAACCTCATGGGGCTCTCGATAGCGGCCGAGCGCGCCGGATTCGAGGCCCTCGGCGCGACCGCCCAGTGGGAAACGCTCTTCGGGCGCATCACCTTCCCCATGGTCGCCCACGTCGCCAACGATGAGGGCTACGGACACTACGTCACTCTTTTTGAGGTCCACGAAGACGAGGTCGTGGTCTCTGATCCCTCGGCCTTGGGCATCGAGCGCTGGAGCAAGGAGAAATTTCTCGGCTATTGGCTTCTCCATCGCCTGCCCGACCGCGGCGACGAGAAGTTCGGAGCCATCCTGCTGCTGGCCCCGAAGCCGGGCATCGCCGAGGCTCCGGAGATCGCCAAGACCTCCCCCTGGGAGTGGGTTTGGACGCTCCTCAAGCCTCGGCTGGGCATCGTGGGAGAAGCGCTCCTGAGCGCCTTTTTGGCGACCATCCTGGCCCTAGGAACCTCCTTTTTCATCCAGGTCTTGATCGACCATGTGCTGGTTCGAGACAAGGAAACGCTGCTCAATCTCCTGGCCGTCGGCATGGTGCTGGTGTTTGTCTTTCGCACCGCGTTCAGCGCCCTGCGGCAATATTTGCTCGTGCACCTGGCTCAAAAAATAGATCTCGAGCTAGGCCTTCACTTCTACTCCCACGTCATGAGCCTGCCGCTGCGCTTTTTCCAGACGCGTCAGGTCGGCGAGATTCTCACCCGCATGAACGACGCCGGGCTGGTGCGGATGATGATCCAAGGCACGGCCCTCGGCGTGGTGCTGGATCTGTCGATTTTCGTGCTCGCCTCGGGCGTGATGCTCTACTACAACGCGCAGCTCACGGGGCTTCTCTTTCTGGCCGTCCCCCTTTTTCCGATCTCCATGGTGCTCATGAGCTTCCCGATTCGCCGGATCGAGCGCCGGAAGCTCGAGCTGGCGGCCGGTCTCAACAGCCACCTCGTCGAGTCGTTCAGCGGCGTCGCGACGATCAAGGCCTTCTCGGCCGAGCGAAAGGCCCGCAGGGAGACGGAAAACCGCATCCTGAGCCTGATCAGGGTGCAGTTCAAGGCCGCAATGCTCGGCCTCGCCACCACCACCATCGGCGGCAGCCTGGCGGCGCTCATGACCCTCTTTGTCCTGTGGTACGGCAGCCATCAGGTGATCGACGGCCAGCTCACCCTCGGCCAGCTGATGTTCTTCAACACGCTGCTGGCCTTCCTCCTCTCGCCCATGCAGAGCCTGGCCGGCGTCATCGTTTCGGTGCAGGAAAGCCTGGTCGCCCTCGACCGCCTCTCCGAGAATCTGCAGCTCGACCCCGAGAGGCCCGCGGGCTTCGTGGGCTTTGAGTCCGACAGCGTGGAGGGGCA
>JBCCLG010000354.1:0-5987 GCA_039027015.1 Acidobacteriota bacterium
CCCCCCCTCCGCCCGTCGCCTACCGTCCGCCTCCGCCGCCCCCCCCGCGCGAGCCGCCGCCGCCGGCGGTGCCCCAGCCGCCCTCCGTGGACTTCACGGTTCTCGGGCTCTTTGGCCCCGAGAGCCGGCGCATCGCCGTCCTGATCGACGGTGAAGACCTGATCAACGCCCTCGAGCGGGACGTGGTCAAAGAAGAATTTGTGATCGACCGAATCGGATATCAAACCGTCTCCATCGCGTTCGTCGACTTCCCCGACGCCGAGCCCGTGGTGCTCGAGATCGTCGGCAAAGAAGGCGGCGTCCGGGGCGGCGGCGGCGGCAACACCAGCCGTCGACGCGGCAGAGGCCGCGGCCGTTAAACAAGAGGCCGGGAGACGCAGACGCATATGACCGCACAGACGTATCAGTCCCGCGAGACGCGCCGCAGCACAACCTCCGCAGGCGCGATTGCGAGCGAGGAGTCCACACATGTCAGTGAGTAAAACGGCCCGATTTTGGATCGGCGTCCTGATGGTCGCCGCCGCCACTTTGACGCTGACTGGATGCGCCAGTCAGGGCCTGTATCGAGAGGCCCAGCTGGCCGAGCAGAGCGGCGATTGGGACGAGGCCGTTCTGAAATATCTCGAGGCGGTCCGCAAGAATCCCGACAACATCGCCTACCGCGCTTCGCTGATGCGCGCCAAGATCCAGGCCGCTCAGGATCACGTGCGGCGCGGCAAGCGCTTTGCGGAGGCCGGCGTCTTCGAGCGCGCGCTGGTCGAGTTCCGTCAGGCCGTCGAGCTGGACCCGTCGAATCAATACGCCGAGGCGGAGCTCGAGCGGGTGGTGATCGAGATGCGGGCCCGCGCGGAGGGCGGCGATGGCATTCGCACGATCGCCGAGATGAAGGACGAGGTCGAGGGCGAGAGGCCCCAGCCGCCGGTGCTCAACCCGCGCTCTGACGAGCCGATCGACCTGATCTTCTCGCAGCCTGTGCCGGTGCTCGACATCTACCGCGCCCTAGGCAAGGCCTTCGGCATCAACGTGCTCTTCGACCCCAAGCTCAAGGATTCCGAGATCTCCATCGAGATGAAGGACGTCACGGCGCAGAGCGGTCTCGAGATCCTGATGCGCACGGTGAACCACTTCTACAAGGTGCTCGACGAGCGCTCGATCATCATCGCCGACGACACGCCGCAGAATCGCCGCAACTACGAAGATCAGGTGATCCAGACCTTCTTTCTCGACAACGCCGAGGTCAAGGACGTGATGACCATGGTGCGCAGCCTGATCGGCGCCAAGCACGTGGCGGCCAACGAGCAGCTGAACGCCATCGTGCTGCGCGACACCGCCGACAAAGTCAAGGTCGCCGAGCAGATCATCGTCGCCAACGATAAGGCGAAGGCGGAGGTGGTGATCGACGTCGAGCTGCTGGAGATCAACACCAACAGCCTGCAGGATATCGGCCTGTCGCTGGGCTCCAGCACCCTCGGCTTTAGCCTCGACACCGACGGCGACTTCTCCAACACGGACCGAGTGCGCATCTCGGACCTGGAGTTTCTCAACCAGAACAACTGGGGCGTGGCGCTGCCCAATTTTGCCATCGACTTTCTCAAGTCGAACGGCGACGCGCAGTCGCTGGCCCAGCCCAAGCTGCGCATCACCGAGGGCGAAAAAGCCTCGCTGGTGATCGGTGATCGGGTCCCCATTCCGACCACCACCTTCAATACCTCCAACACCGTGGGCGGCAATATCGTGCCGGTGACCTCCTTTCAATACCAGGAGGTGGGCATCAAGATCGACATCGAGCCTCGGGTGCACCACAACGAAGAGGTGAGCCTGAAGCTCAAGGTGGAGATCTCGAGCTTGGCCGACGCGATCACCGGGCCCAACGGTCAGCAGCAGCCGGTGATCGGTACCCGCACCATCGAGTCCAATATCCGCCTGCGCGACGGCGAGACCAACTTCCTGGCCGGCCTGATCCGCGAGGAGGAGCAGCGCTCGACCAACGGCATTCCGGGCCTCTCGGACCTGCCGATTCTCGGCCGCCTGTTCAGCAAGGTGCGCAACGACCGGCGCCGCACCGACATCGTGCTGACCCTCACCCCCAACGTCATCCGCCGGGCGTCGATCGAGCCGCGCGACCTGACGGCGATTTGGGTGGGCACCGAGTCGAACATCACCTTCCGCGGCGGCAGCCCGCGGGTGGAGTCCGACGTCTCGGGTCCGTTCGACGGCGATGGCGACGCCCGCGAGCGGGTGCGCGAGCGCCTGAGAGAGCGCCTGCGTTCCCTGCCGCGAGGCCTGCAGAACGCCGGCGAAGACGGCTCGGGCGTCGGAGAGGACGCGGTGCCTGAGCCCGAGCCGCCGGCGGGGGTGGACCTCGCACCCTCGGGGGGATTTGACGATCCCTTCAACCGGGGAGGCGAAGAAGAAGAGGACGGTTGAGCCGGCCTTTTCGTAAGACTCCTCGAGGGTCCGTCCCCCCAAACGCTTTTGCGGGCGGGCCTCTCCGCCTCCTCCATCCCGATCCTCTCGAGCCCGATCCGCCATGATCCAATCCTTCCACCGCCCTCGATTTCGCGGCTACAGCCTCACCGAGCTGATGGTGGTGTGCGTGCTGCTGTCGATCCTCTCGCTGGCGGTTTTCCCGGTGGCCAAATTCACCATCCGGCGGCAGAAGGAAATGGAGCTGCGGCGCTCCCTTCTCATGATGCTGCAGGCGATCTACGACCACAAACGCTTCAGCGACGCGGGCCTGATCCCCGTGGAGCTGGGGACCGAGGGCTTTCCCGCCGAGCTGGAGGTCCTGGTCGAAGGGATCGAGCTGGTGGGAACCATCGATAGGAAGCAGAAGTTCCTGCGCCGGATTCCGATCGACCCCATGACCGGCGAGACCGAATGGGGGCTGCGCAGCCTTCAGGATGACTTTGATTCCGAAAGCTGGGGAGGGGAGAACGTGTACGACGTCTACACCCTGTCCACCGGCACAGGCCTGAACGGCATTCCGTATTCCGAGTGGTGAACGCCATGCACGAACAGAAAGACTCTTCGCCCCGGAAGCTCAGGGCGCCGGAGCTCCGGCATCGGACCGGCCAGCGCGGCTTCACGCTCCTCGAGCTGATCATCGTGATCGCCGTGATCGGCATTCTGGCCGCCATCGCCATCCCCAATCTCATCAGCACGCCGCAGCGCGCCAAAGAAGCGGTGCTCAAAACCAATCTGCGGACCCTCCGCCAGGTGATCGATCAGCATTTTGGCGACAAAGGCTTCTATCCCCCGACCCTCGAAGCGCTGGCCGAAGAGGGCTATGTGCGCGACGTGCCGTTCGATCCCTTTACCGGCGCCGCGGAGTGGGGCCTGGTCTTCGATCAGGAGCTCGAGGGCGACGGTTTGGAGCCCGTCGAGAGCGATCTGCTCGACGGCGGCGGTGAACCCGGGGTGATCGACGTGTACTCCCTCTCCTCCGAAACCTCGCTCGACGGCGAGCCCTATTCGGAGTGGTGAAGCGTTGAGGGGATGCCGACTTCCTCGCGGATCGCGGGGCTACAACCTGGTGGTGCTGACCGTGTCCTTCACGCTCCTCACCATTTGGGTGGCCTCCGTGACTCCCCTGTGGAGTCATCAGATCAAGCGCGATAAAGAAGCGGAGCTGATTTTCCGAGGCCTTCAATACGCCGAGGCGATCCGGCGCTACCAGCAGCAGACCGGCAGCCTGCCGACCAAGCTCCGCGATCTGATCGAGGTCGAGCCGCGCTGCATCCGCCAGCTGTGGACCAACCCGATGACCGAAGACGGTCGCTGGGGATTGATCCCCGAGGGCGTGACCCCGGGCGCCCCGGGTCAGGGTCAGAATCTCGCCGGCGGCAGCGGCCTGCCGCAGGGTGAGGGCGACGCCTTTCCGGGCGACGGCCGGAGCGCAGGCGACGGCACGGCGGCCGGGCCCAACGGCAACCAGCCCGCGGTCATCCTCTCGGAGAAGCTCGGAGGGGAGCGCGAGTTCGGCGCCCCCGAGCGTCCCGCGACGTTCAGGATTCGCGGCGTCTACCACCCCGAAGGCGAGGAGTCGATCCGCACTTTTCTGAGCCGCTCGTCGCACCGGGAGTGGCAGTTCACCACCGATCTCTACTCCACCATGAAGCAGGGCACCCCCGATAACCCTGCGCTCGTCACTCCGTTCCTGGCCGAGGAAATCGGCAAGCCGTGGCCGCCCGGCGTGGTGCCCCAGGTGCCCCAGCCGAGCGATAAACCGCAGCAGCCGCAGCCGGGTCAAGGCGCGGGTCAGCAGGCGCCGATCCGCAATCCGACCTACCGGCCGCCGGGCCAGCAGCAGGCCCCCGCGCCCCAGGAGCCGGGCGTCTCCCAGCCGACTCCTGGCTCGCAGAACAGCTGATGTCGTCGGATCGGCCTTCCGCCCAAGCGGCCGGAGCGCGCGCCCTGGTGCGCGTGCGCCGCCTCGGCCACGGCGCCGATCTCGAGCTTCCCAGGCCCGCTTCGGAGGGCGCCGCCGGCAGCGATTTGAGGGCCGCGGTGCTCGAGCCGCTCCTCCTCGAGCCCGGCCGCTTCGCCGCCATACCCACGGGCCTGGCCCTCGAGCTGCCCGCCGGCTTCGAGGCGCAAATCCGCCCTCGCAGCGGCCTGGCGCGGCGCTTCGGGGTCACGGTGCTCAACAGCCCCGGAACGGTCGACGCCGACTACCGCGGTGAGATTCAGATCGTGCTGATCAACCACGGCCCTGAGCCTTTCACCGTCGAGCGCGGCCAGCGCATCGCGCAGATGGTGATCGCGCGGGTTGCCGCGGTGCGCTTCGAGGAGGTCTCCGAGCTTGGGGAGACCTCCCGCGGCGCCGGCGGCTTCGGCTCCTCGGGGCTCAGCTGACGATCATCCGCTGCCGGATCCTCGCTCGGCGCGGATTTCAAAGGAGCCAAACTCGAGGGTTTGAAGCTCGTATCCGGCGTGGATCACCAGCGAGCCGCCGTCCGGCCGAATGTCGAGAGCCGACTCCAGCCGAACCACGTGCTCCTTCCATTCGCGGGTGAGCTCGAGAGTCTCTGAAAGAGCAGCGTCATGGGGCGGGGCCGCGAGCTGAAGAGTCGGCGAAACCCGACCCGGACCGCTCACCGCCCGGGCCCAAAAGCTGACGATGACCGTATCGCCCGCGCGAACGGCGCCCGGCAGATTGCCCGAGCTCACCCCCGCATCCCAAGGATTGGGCTGCCTGCCCTGCACCACGAGGCGCAGGACCTGGCCGTCCTCCGCCAGCGAAGACTCGACCACGGCATGGGTTTGCCCCGAACCATAGGCCTTTGACAGAAGCCTTCGCGGCGCGATGACCCCCGGGGGCAGGTCCGCGGCCGAAACGCCGGTCTCGGGGCGCGCCTCTCCGGTTTCGGCGTACATTCCGAGAAAGGCCCCCGTGAAGCCCCCTGAAGTCATGCTTCCGAGCATTTTTCCGTCGAGTCCACTCGCGAACTCCCGATACGTTTCCCCATCCACGGAATAGGAGAAGGCGACCGTGGGCCCCTTGACCGCGACCCTCAGGGAGAGGCTTTCGCCCTCGCCCGGCGCAAGGGGCCGTTCGCGGAGAACGCGCCCTCCCACAAATACGTCGTCCCCGTTTCGCTGGCGCAAGCGCAGGCTCCTCGAGCCGTTTTCGTCGAGGCCCAGGCCGAACGCGTAGTAATAAGCGTCGTTCTGAAAGGCAATAATTCCCGCTTCGTCCCCTCGCTGGCGGGGCTCAAAAGAGACTCGAGCCATCGCCGTAGCGTTCATATGCTGGAGGCGACGCGCGACGATAGAGGGCTGCTTTCCGTCGCCGATTCGCTCCTCCCGAGCCCTTATGGCGAGCTTTCCGCCGCCGGAGTGCCACCAGATCGATTTTGGAGTGCGGGCGAAGCTCCAATAGTGCGCGAGCTCCTGGTCGAATTCCTCCACGACCGCGAAGTTACCGGTTACCGGCAGCGCCGGCTCGGGGTCGCCGGGCAGATCGGGGCGCTGGGCGATGTAGG
>JBCCLG010000355.1:0-5986 GCA_039027015.1 Acidobacteriota bacterium
GCGAGGCGGAGGCCGAGCGGCGAAGCTAGAGGACGTAGGCCAGGGCGAGACCGACCTGGGCGAACATCATCATCATGTACATATGCTTCCAGGAGGGGTGATTCTCGCTGCGGGTCAGATCCTCGGGATCGCGGAGGATCAGATAGACCGTATAGCTACCCCACGCGGTGAGCAGAATCCCAAGCCAGGTCAGCAGGTCGGGGTTGCCGGTCAGAATCGCGTGCGCCGGATCCTGCGGGTCGCGCAGGTGGACGCCAATCGGCAGGAAGACCCAGGGGATGATGAAGAAAGGGCTCATGATCCAGGCCGCCTTGACCGGGCCATAGAGGATCGGCGGCGTCTTGCAGCCGCCCGCTAAATCCCCCTCGATATCGGCGAAATCCTTGGTCGAGGCGGCGCCGATCAGGAAGAGGGCGAAGATGCCGCCGATGTACCAGGGCTCCCAGTGGGCGAAGCTGGCGACCATCGCCCAGCCCGCGACCTTGAGCAGGCAGCCGCGGGGAATGGCGATCGTGACGTTCGCCCAGATTCCCAGCGCCTTGGTGCGGCCAAAGCGAGGATCGGAGTAGACGAAGGTGAAAATCAGCCCGAGCAGGTAGACAAAAAAAGTCTCGTGCCGAGCGAGAGGCGCGGTCAGCTTCTCGAGCCAGGTCGTGTACGGGTACACGACGACGAGCCAGGTAGGGATGAGCGCCAGGGCGTAGCAAAGCCACGTAAATCCCCAGACCTCCCGCACCGACAGCTCGCCGGTAACCAGCGGCCGGTCGGGCTTGTTGATGCGGTCGATCTCGAGATCGAAAATCTGGTTGATGGCGTTCGACGCGGCGTTCATCAGGCTGGCGCAGAGCGAGCCCAGGGCCACGGTGAGGATCACCGAAAGGGTGAGCTGGGCTTGCGGGTCGGGGTTGTGCACCGAACCGAAGGCGCAGACGGCGCCGGACAAAATGCCGAGGAGGGGCGGCAGGAGCGTGAAGGGACGCGCCAGCTTGAGATAGAGGGGCAGCTTTTCCATGGGGCCTTCTGGCGGAAGCCTCGGGAGAGAGGCGGGCAGGATGCGAGCGGAAGTCGGGCGGGGCGGGAATCTACCACAGGCCCGGGCTTTGAAATCCGCGGCTCCACGGCCACCGGAGCGTCTCCGATCGGGCGCGCGATGTGCAGTGATACTGTTCAAACGAGGATCCCCGCTGGCGCCTGAGGGTGGAGCTTCGGAGTCCAGCCGAAGAGGGAGAGTGATTTGAAGGATCCTCAGCATCAAGAGCAGGAGCAGGCCCGTGTCCGAAAAGAGCTTCGCGCAGCGACTCGCCCTGTGGGGCGCTAACGCCCTCGCCTTCTGGACGGCGGAGATCGTCCTCGCCGTGGATCCCGCTGACTCGGAGCCTTGGCCGCTGCTGGCGGCGGCGCTCGTGCTGCACCTCAGCCTCGCGCTGTCGGCCGGCCTGGCCTTTGAGGCGGCGCGGCGGCTGCCGGGGCTCGCCAGGCTGGGCCCGGCCGAGGCCGCGCTCGCCTTTGTGCCAGGCCTAGTGCTGCTCGCCCCCAAGGCTCTCCAGGCCCTACGCCTCGACGCCGCCGGGGCCCTGCCCTGGCTCGCCGCGGCGTTCCTCTCGGGCGCGCTTTGGCTCTTGGCCGAGCGCGCCGGTTCCCGCGGCCAGCGCCTCGGCGAACCGCGCTACCTCCTCCTGGCCTTTGCCTGGTGGCTGCTCGCCCTGAGGCTCAAAGACGTGGCCCGGGTGGCCGAAACCCACAGCTCCCAAATCGCCCTGGGGGTTTTTGCCGCCGCCGCGCTCGCTCTGCTGGCCCACGGCGCCGCCTGGCTTGCGGCCGCTGGCGCGAGGCTCGAGATTCCCCAGCGAGCGGCGGCCGCGCTTTCGGCCGCGATCGCCGCCGGACTTATCGCGTGGCGGCTGACGGCCGCCCCGCCCTACGATCTCGACGTCGAGCCGGCCGCCGAGAGACTCGGCCGAGGCACCCCGGTGATTCTCATCGTGCTCGACACCACGCGGGCTGATCACCTCTCGCTCTACGGCTATCCGCGCAACACCAGCCCGCAGCTCGAGCGCTTCGCCGAAGACGCGGTGGTCTTCGATCACGCGGTCTCAACCTCCTCCTGGACCCTGCCCTCCCACGCCAGCCTGTTCACAGGCCTGATGCCCTTGAGCCACGGCGCGCTGCGGCTTCCCGGCCTCGAGGAGGAGAAGGGCGAGCTCGAGCAGCAGGGTATCCATCGACCCGCGTTTCCGCTGCCCGAGGACGTGCCGACCTTCGCCGAGCATCTCCGAGGTTTTGACTTCGAGACCGCCGCCATCGTGGCGAACTACGCCTATCTCGATCCGGCCTTTGGCGTCGACCGGGGCTATGAGACTTACTTCTCGGTGCGTAACGCGCCGGTCGAGCCGCGCATTCTGCACCTGATCGACCGCCGCATCCGCCCGCTGCCCTGGGCGCGCCGGCATTGGCAGGTCTACCGCAGCGCCGATCAGATCAACCGCCTGGCCCTGCGCTGGCTCGAGGCGCAGGAAAATCATCGTTTTCTGCTCTTTTTGAACTACATGGAGCCCCACCTACCCTGGGGACCCCACCAGCCCGGCCTGCGCTACGGCGACTTTGCCGCCGAGGCCGGCTTACCCGAACGCCCGCGCGGCACTCTGGCCCCCGATGAGAGCTGGCGCCGCCGGGTCGATCTCTACGACAGCAACATCGCCAGCCTCGACGCCCGGCTGGGCGAGCTCTTCGAGCGGCTGCGCGAAATTGGGCTCTACGACCGCTCGCTCATCGTGGTGACCTCAGACCACGGCGAGTCGTTTGGCGAAAACGGCGTGGACGGGCACGGCAAGTCGCTCAACGAAGCCGAGGTTTGGGTTCCGCTGCTGATCAAATACCCGGGCAGCCGCGAGACCGGGCGAAGGTCGGAGCGCGTGCAGCTGGTCGATCTGGTGCCGACCCTCGCCGCCGAGCTGGGGCGGCCGTTTCCCGGCGATCTCGAGGGGCGCGATCTGGCGTCAGGCGAGGATCGGCCGCTCGATCCGGCCGATCCCCGGACCTGGCGCCTGGCGGAAATGTACGGTGACCCCACCGACCGCACGGGCGCCTTCGAGGGCTATCAGGTGGCGTTCTACGACGGCGCGCGGAAGCTGCTCGTGCGGGGCGACGGCTCGGCCCTCTTCTTCACGGCAGACTCGGGCTTTGAGAATCCCGTGCCGGTTCCCCTGGAGCTGGAGGCCTGGGCCGACGAGCGCAGCCGGGAGCTGCTCGAGCGCCGCCTCCTCATGGAGCGGCGGGCGGTCTCCAATCAGCAGGAGCTGGAGCTAGACCCCGAGGTGCAGAAGAGCCTCGAGGCTCTCGGCTACATCTAAGAGAGGCTCAGATGTCGCTCTCGCTGGCGTCGGCCGTCCGGGCTCGCTGGCGGCGCCGCCGGCGCATCAGCGAGAGGAAGAGGAGGTTCAGGCATACGACCAGGGTCGCGAAGGCGACCAGGTTGAGGCTCGAGCTGGCGAGCATCTCCTCGAGCCCCATGCCGGCGCCGCGCCAGGCCGCGACCACGATGCCCGAACCCGCGAGAACGGTGGTCTGGGCGAAGTCGAAGAGGGCTAGCCCGGTGCCGATCGCCTGGCTCTCGCTGCCCGCGGAGCCGAAGAGAAGCGCCGCGCCCAGGGCGAAGAAGAGCATCATCGCCAGCGGCAGGCGCCAGGCGCCGGAGGCGCGGGAGCGCTGCCAGGCAGGCGCCGGCAGGGCCGCCATCACGTCGTCCTGAAAGCCTTCGCGCACCGCGACTCGACTCTCGGCGAGCAGGCCATGAAGCCGGGCGTTCCGGCCGCGCTCCGCGGCCAGGTCCAGCTCGGGCTGGTCCAGCAGGCGCTTCTCGAGAGCGGCCCGGTCCTTCGCGGAGAGCTGATCGTCGGCTTCGAGATCAAGCCAGACCGTCAGCGTTTCATCGACCGTTTTCGTGCTCATCATCATGCCTCGGGATGTTCATCCTTTGGAGGGTCCGGAGTGGGAGGTTCGGATCCGGGATCCCCTCGGATGCTGCTACTGCATAGACTTCTACGGATTCGAGGGCGTCGAGGGTTTATCTGGGTTTCACAGGTGAGACGGCGGGGCCGCTCAATCGGTCAGAAATTCCGAGAGCTTTTCCTTGAGCATCTGCCGGCCGCGGAACAATTTGTTTTTCACCGTACCCAGAGGCATCTCTTTGATCGTGGCGATTTCGTCATAGGACATCTCGGCGTAGTGCCGCATCGAGATCAGCTCGCGATATTCCCAGGGAAGCTCGTCAATCGCCTCGTGGATGGCCGACCCGCGCTCGAGATTGCGGGTCGTCTGGTACGGCGTTGGGCCGTCTGCCGGGAGCTCCCAATCGCCTCCTTCACCCTCGGCCTCGTCGCGGTGGATGGAGACCAGCTTCAGACGCCGCTTGCGGATGGTGTCGATGGCGGCGTTCTGCGCGACTCGGAAGAGCCAGGTTGAGAAGCGGTAGCGGGGGTCGAAGCGGTCGAGCGCTCCGTAGATTTTGACGAAAACTTCCTGCGCTAGATCGTGCGCGTCCTCCTGATTGCGGAGCATGCGATGGAGATAATTGACCAGCCGCCCTTGATAGCGGCCGACCAGATCTCCGAAGAGCTCCGGGCGTTCTTCGAGGATCGAGGCGACGATTTCTTCGTCCGTAAGCTGCATCTATCGTCTCGACGCCCTCAGGTACGCACGGTCCGCAGCAAGGTTTCAGAGCGCCGGGCGGGGCGGGGCCGGTCTTTTCTCATCGCTCACCACCGCGGCTCGAGGGCACCACGCGGAGAATGCGGTCTCCCTCCACCACCGAGGAGAGCAGCTCGAAACCGCTCACCACCCTGCCAAAGGCGGTGTAGGCCCCTTCGAGATGCGGCTGTGCCGAGAGGGTGATGAAGAATTGGCTGCCCGCGGAGTCCGGCGCGCCGCGCGCCATGCCGAGAACACCCGGGCCGTAGCGCAGGAGATTGGGCTCGTCGCGCAGGCTGTAGCCCGGTCCTCCCAGGCCGTCGCCCCGGGGATCGCCGCCCTGCACCACGAAATCCGGCACCACGCGGTGAAAGTCGAGCCCGTCGTAGAAGCCCTGCCCGGCGAGCTGGGCGAAATTCAGGCAGTGAAGCGGCGCCTCCGGACAGTCGAGGGCGAGCCTGACGATCCCCTGCTCGAGCACCAGATCGAAGAACCGGACTCCGGCGGTCTGCAGAGCGATCTGCCGGTAGGACTCGATGGAGCGGCCGGTTCTGGCCGGACCCTGGGCGGGAGCCGGCTCGCCGAGGGCGACGAGGGCTTCGGCGGCCGTTCGGCGGACCAGGAAATCGCCGCCGCCGCCGCGGCTGCTATCCGCCAGCTCCTCGAGCACCGCGACCCCGCGCGTTCGCTCGGCGTCGACCGCCTGGCAGCGCGCCTCGAGGGCCCGGATCGCCGCCATCAGCGCCTCGTCCTCGCGATCGCGGCGGGCGCGCTCGAGGGCCGCCACCAAAGCCTCTCCGGGGATCCGCGGGTTCTCGGCCGCCCAGGCGAGGGCCGCCGAACGAACGCCCACGTCCCCGTCTTCCAGGGAGGCGAGGGCCAGGCTCGTCGCCTCGTCCGCATCGCCCGGCCCGGCGGCGTCGCCCGCCAGCTCCAGCAGCCCCTGAAGGGTCGCCCGGCGCACCCGTGGGGAGCGGTCGACGGCCAGCTGAGTGAGCACCTCCGCCGGGCCTACCAGGGCCGCGACCTCGGCCGCGACGGCCCGCAGCCTGGGCTCCCGGGCGGCGGCGAAAAGAGGCACCAGGCCCTGCAGCCGCGGATCGGCGGCCTCTGCGAGGGCCAGAAGAGCCAGCTGCCGCTCGCGTACCGCGCTTTGGCCGTCGCGGGCGAGGCGCTCGAGACGGTCGCCGAGGGCGGCGTCGAGCAGCCAGGCGCTCGACGCCTCGATGGCGACGAGGCGGACCCCCGGCCGCGGATCTCCCATCAGCTCCAGAATTCTGCTTCGCCAGCTTTCGGGAGC
>JBCCLG010000356.1:0-5979 GCA_039027015.1 Acidobacteriota bacterium
CAGAGCCTGGTCACCAACTTCACCGGCTTTGTGCCCCTGGGCACCGTCCTGGTAGCCCTCCTCGGGGTGGGCGTGGCGGAAAAATCGGGCCTTTTGACCACCGCCGTGCGCGCCCTGGTGCTCGGGGCTCCCAAGAATCAGGTCACCTTCATCGTGGTTTTCGCCGGCGTTCTCAGCAACACCGCGAGCGAGATGGGCTACGTGGTGCTGATACCTCTAGCCATGGCGATCTTTCACTCCCTGGGCCGTCATCCCCTGGCGGGCATGGCCGCCGCCTTCGCCGGGGTCTCGGGCGGGTACTCGGCCAACCTGCTGATCGGCACCGTCGATCCGCTGCTGGCCGGCATCACCGAAGAGGCCGCCAGGCTGATCTCGCCGGAGTACGAGGTGCACCCGGCGGTCAACTGGTATTTCATGATGGCCAGCACCTTTCTGGTGACCGCCATCGGCTGGTTCGTCACCGCCAAGATCGTCGAGCCGCGGCTCGGCACCTACGATGAGTCGGAGGCCTCGGAGGATCTGGGCGAGTCGGCGAGCATGGCCGAGGTCACCGAAGACGAGCGCAAGGGCCTGCGCTTCGCCGGCTTGAGCGTCGCCCTGGTGACCGTCGCCATCGTGGTGGTCGCCGGCCCCAACATCCCGGGATCGAGCCTGTTCAGCTGGCTGCCCGGCTGGGGCGTTTTGCGCAACCCGGACCCCATGGCCACCGGGCCCGACGCGTTCAGGCCGCTGCTGCGCAGCGTGGTGCCGCTGATCCTGGTTTTCTTTGTCATTCCGGGCTTCGTCTACGGGCGCATCGTGGGCACCATGCGCAACGACCGCGACGTGATCGACGCCATGGCCGGCGCCATGCGCAGCATGGGTCTCTACATCGTGCTGGTCTTCTTCGCCGCGCAATTCGTCTCTTTCTTCAGCTATTCGGGCCTGGGTCAGATCCTCGCAGTGCTCGGCGCCGAGGCGCTGGTGGCGCTCAATCTCGACAATCCCGCGGTCTTCCTGCCGTTCATCTTGATGTGCTGCTTCGTCAACCTGATGCTCGGCTCGGCGAGCGCCCAGTGGGCGGTGACGGCACCGATCTTTGTGCCGATGCTCATGACGGTGGGCTACAGCCCCGAGGTGATCCAGGCGGCATACCGCATCGGCGATTCCTCGACCAACCTGATCACGCCCATGATGAGCTATTTCGGCCTGATCCTCGCGGTCGCCACGCGCTACCGCAAAGACCTCGGAATCGGCACCATGGTGGCGACGATGCTGCCCTACTCGGTGGCCTTCCTGATCGGCTGGATCTCGCTCTTCTACCTTTGGGTCTTCGTGCTCGGCCTGCCCGTGGGGCCCGGGGCGCCGACCCTCTATCCGGCGGGCTGAGCGTCGCGCCCGCCGGCCCATACAGAGGTCGGCTCGAGGCGCTGTCGATCGAAGCCTTCCGAGAATCTCCGCTCTAGCACCCGTGCAGAATCAAGGCTCGATCTTCATCACCGGCATGCACTGCTCCGGAACCTCGCGGGCGGCGGCGCTGCTCGCCGAGGCCGGTTTCGGCGTCGGGCGCGGCGCTCTTAAGTCGCCGGCGGACCCGGAAGCGGGCGCCTCGGCTCGCGCGGCCGGCAGGGTTTTTGACGACTCGGCCTTCAGGGCCTTGAACCGCCGAGCCCTTCTCGCCCGCTGCGGCTGTGGAGACGAGGCGTCGGGCGCGGCGCGGCCCGGCGGCGGAGTCCCCGAATGGGGCTGGAGGGAAGACGAGGAGCCCAGCGCGCGGGCGGAGGATTTCTTCCGCGAGGAGGCCCTCCGGGTGCTGGAGGATCTCGAGACCGCCGCGGGCCCGGCCCCCCGGGTGCTGGAGGACCCGGGCGCCTCGCTCCTGCTCGACGCCTGGAGCGAGGCCGCGGCCGCCCGGGAGGCACCGGACGCCCGGTTCGTCCTGCTCTACCGCGCTCCCTGGGACGTCGCCGAGGCGCTGCAGCGCCTCGGCTCGCAGACCCTGCTCCGCCGCCCCGACTACGGCCCTCGCCTGTGGGACCACTACTGCCGGAGTCTTCTGGGCTTCTACCGTCGTCACCCGGAGCGCTGCCTGCTGGTCAGCGCCTCGCGGCTCGCCGAGCGGCCGGAGGCCCTGGCCGAGCTGGTGGCGCGCCGCTGGGGCCTCGGGGATCCCGGGGAGGCGCCGGCGGAGGATGGCCCGCGACCGTCCGCGCCCGGGCCGCGAGCCCCGGCGGAAGATCTGCCGTGGGGAGACCCCCTGCCGCGGCTCTTCGCTGCCGTTTATCCGCAGACTCTTGAGCTGCTTGGCGTCCTCGAGAGCGAGGCGGATCTCGCCTCCGGGCGGCGCTGGTGCGACCCCGAGGGCGCCGGCGGACCGCTGAGGCCGCATCGCTTCGATCCCGAGCACGATCCGGACGCCAGCTCCGACGAGGCGCCGGTGGCGGTGGTCATTCCCTGCCGCGACATGGGGCGCTGGATTTTCGAGGCGATCGCCAGCGTGGAGCGGTCGATTCCCGAGCCCTACGACCTGGTGATCGTCGACGACGGCTCCACGGATCCGGCGACGGTCGAGATCATGAAGCGCCTCGCCGAGGCCGGGTATCGGGTGGATTTTCAGCCGGCCCGCGGCGTCTGCGCGGCGCGCAACCGAGCCTTTGAGCTGGCCCGGGCGCCCTACGTGCTGCCCCTCGACGCCGACAATCGGCTGCTGCCCGGGCCCTTTCTCGAGGCGGCGATCGCCGAGCTGGAGGCCGACCCCAGGCTGGGCGTGGTCCACGGCGACCGCTACGAATTCGGCCTCCGAGAGGGCCGGGTCGCCGGCGCCGACTTCGACCTCCAGCGCATGCTGCGCGGCAACTACATCGACACCTGCGCCCTGGTGCGCCGCAAGACCTGGAGCGACGCCGGCGGCTTTGACGAGCAGCTGGTCACCTGGGAAGACTGGGAGCTGTGGATTCGCGTCGCGCGCCGAGGCTGGAAGTTTCGCCATCTCGATCTGGTGGCCTTCGACTATCGGGTGCGGCCGGGCTCGCTGGTTTCGAAGATCCGCGATCCCGCGGTTTTAAAGGACATCCTCGACCGCGCGATCACCACCCATCGGGAGGTCTTCGAGTCCCTCTTCGTGGAGCACATGGGTCACAGCCTGGGCAGCTGGCCCTTTCTCCTTCTGGACGGGCAGGAGCGGCTCAGGGCCCTCGCCTCGTCCTCCGCCATCGGCGAAGACGGCGCCGCCCTCTCGCTCCGCGAGCGCGCGGCGCGGGAGTCGGTGGCGCTCTCCCAGGCTCGGCTGGCGACCCTCGAAGCGCTGCGCGAGGCCGACGCCGCCACCTGGCGACTCGAGCACGCGCGGTCCTCGGCCCGCCACTTCGAGGAGTCGGCCCAGCAGCTGCGAGACACCCTGACCGCCCGCGACGAGGTGGTCACGCTACAGCAGGCGGCGCTGGTGGATCTCAGGAATCGAGCCGAGATGGCGGAGACTGCCCTGGCCGCGGTGCAGACCGAGTCGGTGGCCCGCGAGAAGGCGCTGACCGACCTCGACCGGGCCCATCGAGCCGCCGTGGAGCGCCTCGAGGAGCGGCGGGAGTCTGAGTCTCTGGTTCTGCGCGAGGAAGCCGAGGCGGCGCGCCGGGAGGCCGAGAGCCTGCGCCGCCACTCGGCCTCCGAGAAGCTCGAACTCGAGGAGCTGCGCCGCGAGGTGGAGCGCCTCGAGCGCGAGGTCCGCCGCCCTGCCTGGCGGCGACTCTGGCACGGCCTGGCCGCCAGGCTCGGGCTTTCCGGGAAGCTCGCGAAGCAGGAGTGAGGGTCCTTTCGGGCCGGCCGGGAAACCGAAAACGTTGGAGTATTTGGCAGCGGTCCGCTCGAGGCCGTGCTTCTGCGCGTCAATCCCGCCGACGATTAGGACGGCTCAGCAGCCGCGACGAACGACGCCTGGGCACCGATCCGCTAAGTCCCGACACCGACGGCGGAGGCCGGAGCGACGCCCAGGACGTGGCGGACGGCACCAACCCTCTCGATCCCGGAGACGGCCTACGAGCATCAGCCTGATCCGCGAGCCGCCAGGCCTCCTGCGGTGCAGCCCGGATCCGTCCTCCGGGGCTCGGCGGTGGGCCGTCGGGAGACCCCGAGCCGGTCGGGAGAGCGGGCCGCGATTTCCTCCTCCCCTGCGCCGCGGGCGCTGCCGGGAGCCTCGGGAGCGCCCGCGGCGGGGGCCTCGGCGCTGCCGCCGTCCCCGCCCTGGTCGAGCCTGCTGCGCTGGCGAGCGCCCATGAGGCTCAGGGTTTGAAGCACCTGGGAGATCGATCGGACCTCGGTGAGAACCGCCAGGGTATGGCCGCTGGCTACGTCCTCCACCCACACGTCGAGGCGAAGCGCAGATTCGGGCGCGTCGTCGGGGGCTAGGTAGGAGCCGTAGACCACAAAGTCCACCGAGAGCGTGCGTAAACGCTCGCGCGTCGCCTCCGCCTCAGAGTCCCCGGCGCCCTCGGAACCGCCCGGACGTCCCGCGCCCGGCGAGCTGCCGGCTGGGGAGCCGGCCGGCTCCGCCAGGGCGTCCGCCTGAACCACGCGCAGAGCGGGCGACGCGGCCAGCTCGGCGGCCAGGGTTTCGCTGAGGGCGTCCGAGAGCCAGCCGTGGGTGGTCGAGGGGGTCAGATTGTCAAAATCGAGTACCGCCACCGACGATCGGCGCTGCGGGCGGGGCTCGGTTTCGCGACCGCCCGATCGAGGGCCGTTCGCCCGGTCGTGGGCGCTGGCGGTGAAGAGCGCGCAGAAAAGAAGACCCGAGGCCGCGGCAAAGGCCCACGGCTTTCTCGGCGCATGGGCCGTCGGCTCGCTGGAGGCGGGGGCCTCAGGCAGCGGCGTAACCGCCGCGATGAGCCGGTATCCCCGGCGCGGAACCGTTTCTATATAGGCGGGATTTTGCGCGCTGTCCTCGAGCAGGCGGCGCAGCTCTGAGATACAGCGCGGCAGCGCGCCGTCTTCCACGGCGGCGCCGCACCACACCGCGGCCAGCAGCTCCTCCTTCTCGAGCAGGGCGCCCGGCCGCTCGGCAAAGTAGAGGAGAAGGCCCATTTGCCGCGGGCTCAGGGCCACCCGCTGCTGCTGCCGCAACATCGATCCTGCCGCCGGCCGTACGCTCCAGGATCCGAGCTGGAAACCGTCTGAGACCTGAAGATCCGAATCGCTGAATTCAGTCATGGCGAGTCCGCCTCCCAGCTCGCGGTGCCACGCCTGCGAGCCGAGAACTGGAGGGGTTAGGCGATACCAAGATCCGCCAAAGCCGCGTGGATGTTTTGGTTGGAAAACAAAAAGAGGCGCGCCCCGCGAGAGGGCGAACATCCGTCGTCCTAGCAAGATGTATACCGGGCTTCCAATATGCAAAACGAGTGGCGGCTCTAGGCCTGCTGCGAATCGATTCTCAGGGGTGCAAATCGTTGGGTCTCACATCAGAGATTATGGCTAATACGGATGAAAAGCGAAGGAGGCGGCGGGTTCGCGAAGGCTGCGCGAAGCCTTCCCGAAGGTCTTGCGAAAGCTTCGCGAAGGACCAGGGACCTGGCTGAGGGGCATTCTTTCGCCATCGAACGCGCCGAGGTCTCAACCGGTTTCTGTGAGGCCGACCGGCGCGCCCCTCTCAACGCCATCACGGCAATCTCGGGGCCTTTGCCCCGGAAGCATGGAAGGAAACGGTTTATGAAAACCTCTTTCTCGCGTTTTTCGTGCCGAACGCTCGGTCTTGTCCTCGCGCTGGCCTTGATGCCGGCCGCCGCCTGGGCGCAGGCGGATAGCGATAGCCTCCAGCCGCTCGATATCGATCAGGAGTACCTCGCCCTCGCCAAGGAGCATCCGGGTTTCGGCGGTCTCTTCCATGACGAAGAAGGCGTTGCCAATATCTACGTGACCGCCGACGCCGATCGCGCCAGCTTCACGCGCCTGACCGACTCCGAGGTCAACTTCCTGGAAGCCGAGTTCGCCTGGGACCAGCTCTACGAGTACCGCGGC
>JBCCLG010000357.1:0-5961 GCA_039027015.1 Acidobacteriota bacterium
GTAGAGGCTGCCGTCGTTGTTGTCGACCGCCATCAGCTCCTTATCGTCGCTGCCCGAGTTGACGATCGGGCCGATGCTCTCGAAGGAAAGGCAGTCGTCGGTGGAGCGCCAGATCCCGAGGCCGCCGTTCGACAGGGCCGCGTAATAGAAGAGGCCGTCGGCCTTGCGCCACACCAGGGCCGGATCGCCGCTGTTGCCCGGGCCGATGGCGCCCTGGTCGATGAAGGTGGCGCCGCCGTCGGTCGAGCGTGCGAAGCCTGAAAAGCCCTCGTTTTCGGTAATGCCGTGGAAGGAATCGTTATGCGCCGCGCAGATCGTGCCGGTGGTCGGGTTATAGGCCATCGACGTCTCGTTCTGCGTCACGTTGGCGCCGGAATCCCCCGACGGGTCGCTGATCGGCACGTCGGTGCCCACCAGCCTGCCGCCCGGCGTTGCGGCGCTGGCCTCATCGCCCGGGATCTCGACGCGCTCGTTGCTCACTCGGCCCAGCTCATGGGCGCGCCCGCACCCTTTGAGCAGGTAGGAAAGAAGGCCGTCCATGATCGGCCTGGCTTTGGGATCGTCGAGCAGGGCGCAGGCGCGCGCGGAAGGAACGGGAGGGGCCGCGGCAGCGGCCGCCATCTCGGCTTTGCGAACGATGCTCTCGGCTTTAGCCTGCGCTTTGGCCTCCGCGTCGTCCTCGCTCGGCGCCTGGGGAGCGGCGCCGGCGAAGCCGGCAGCAAAAAGGCAGCCAGCCATGCCTGAGAGCAGGGCTTTGTGAGTCCGGGAGCGAATCAAATCGAACGTCATTCGGGTTCTCCATAAGAGTGGAAGGAGCACCGCAAAGCGGACCCCGAAGCTCGACGGCATTCGAGGGGGCTCGATGCACGCGCTGCCGCGGCGCGAGAAAACGCGCTCCAGCGAAGGCGGCCGCTCGAGAGCGGAATGGCCTTGATGGCGCGGGCTTCTCGGGCGGCGGGCGCACCGAGCAGGGCTTTGACAGTGACGGGTGTAGCCGCAGTTTAGAACAGCGGTTTCCCGAGAGCCAGCCCGCCGCCTCCCGACGGCGGACGGGCTCGGAGGCCCCGCTGCCCCTCACCTTGACTGTGGAGTGTTGTCGGGTAAGAGCGCGTCGTCCCGTGACCAGACCCGCAGGATAAATCGCTTATTTTTCGAACTGCTCGGACCGTGCCCGGCCCGCTGCTAAGATCGAGAGGCCATTTGCGCCGCATCTCGGCCGCATTCCGGGTCTCGAAACCAGCTGAAGGGTCGCTCGGCGGCCTGCAGGGGGCTCGCGGAGGCGGCGCGAATTCGGCCTTTGCGATCGACTGCCGCGTCGGCTTTCTTTGCTTGAGGAGACGAGGACCCAACGATGAGCGAATATCGCAGCCGACAAGCCTTCTATGACGAGCACCCCAACGCCAGGGCCTGGGCGGCCCTCGACCACGCGACCAATCAGCAGAAAAAGATCACTCCGGGCCCCGTCAAGCTGCGCAAGGGTCAGTTCGAGGGCAAGCGAGCCCTCATTTTGGGCAGCGGCGTGGCGGGCCTCACAACCGCCTACGAGCTGCTGGCCCAGGAGACCGGCATGGAGGTCACGGTGCTCGAGGCCCTGGGACGCACGGGCGGTCGCTGCCTCACCCTGCGCACCGGCGACACCCTGACCGAGGACGAAGACAGCCGGCTCTTCGACTCCAAGCCGAGCCGCGACACCCAGGTGGTGCGCTTCAAGCGCCCGGTGGGCGACAGCGAGCCCTATCTCAACGCCGGGCCGGGGCGCATCCCGTCGAGTCACAAGCGGCTGCTGACGTATCTCAAGGAGTTCGGGGTCGACGTCGAGGTTTACGTCATGAACAGCGAGGCCAATCTGCTCGCCCTCGAGGACAGCCCGATCGACGAGAGCCCGCTGGTCTACCGCCGCGTCAACCACAACGTCCGCGGCTGGATCGCGCAGATGGTCTACGAGAACGCCCCCGAGCTGCTGGCCAGCGCGGGCTATAGCGCCCACGTCGGCGCCTCCGAGGAGCGGGTCGAACAGCTGCGCAGCCTGATGGTGACCTTCGGCGACCTGATCTCGAAAGGCCCCCATAAGGGGCGCTACGTGCCGGAGGCCGGCGCCGAGGGCGATGACGACGACGCCCGCTCCCGCGCCGGCTTCGACGTTCTACCCGGCGTGCATCCGGGAAAGATCGCGGACGCCATCGGGCTCGACAAACTCCTGGAGTCGAAATTCTGGGAGAAGACGCGCTTTTACCAGCCGGTCGATTTTCTCTGGCAGCCCACGCTCTTTCAGCCGGTCGGCGGCATGGACAGGGTGCAGCACGCCTTCGCCCAGCAGGTGGCGGCCCTCGGCGGCACCGTCCACCTGAACAGCCCGGTGCAGTCGATCGACTGGGACCCCGAGACCCGGGAGTTCGTGGTGCAGGCCGGGCGGGTCGGCACCAGCGAAACCACCGAATACCGCGCCGACTGCTGCTTCAGCAATATCGCCATCCCCTTTCTCAAGCGCCTGCTTTCGCCCAGGCTCCAGTCCGGCGCACCCGGCGGCTTCTCAGCGCCCTTTCGGGCAGGCCTCGAGGCGGTTTTCAAGGCGCAATTCGACGTTCCCGAGGGCGATGGGAGCCAGTACGTGGCCCGCTTTCTGGCCGACACCACCAAAGTCGGCTGGCAGGCCGAGCGCGACCTGTGGCAGGGCAGCTCCATGGCGACCGATCGGCCGGACTCCGCAACGTTTGCCGCGCACTCGCTCGTCGCCTCGGAGCTCGACCTGGGCTCCTTCGAGGCCGAAATTCTCGGCGTGCCCGGCTCGGAGGTCGGCGTGGTGCCGATCTTCGGCGGCATTTCGTGGACCGAGCACGAGATCGTTCAGATCTGGTACCCCTCCGAGGCCTACCACGACAGGCTCGGCGTGCTGACCGGCGCCTACAACTTCTCCCGCAACGCCTTCAAATGGGGCCGGATGTCGGTCGAGGAGCGCCTGCGCAAGGCCCGTGAAGGCGCCGCGGGCTTCGGCGAAGAGTTCGCCCGCGGCCTCGGCGACGGCGTCGCCATCGCCTGGCAGAACATGCCCCACATCAAGGGCGGCTGGGCCCAGTGGTACGCGGTCCAGGATTCGGCCGATCACTTCAACCAGCTGGTCCAGGGAACGGGCATCGTCGATGAGCGCGGAGAGCCGGGAGACCCGGTCTTTTTCATCGTCGGCGACCAGCTCTCGTCGCTCCCCGGCTGGCAAGAGGGCGCTATCGCCTCGGCGCTAAACGCGCTGTCGCGCTACGCCCTGCCGGAATTCGAGCTGCCCTATCTGCTGGCCCTGCCCGACTCCAGGATCATCGTCGAGGGCCTTTGATCGCCGCGGGAAAGCCCAGCGAAACGGGCCCGCCCCCGGTCGCCCTGGCGAAGCGGCGGCGGGCCTTTCAAACGCCCCGAGGGCGCCCCCAGGGCGCCATCTCCCGCCCGGGAGCCCCTTGGCCCGCTCGGGCCGGTTACCATCAGACCTGAAGATTTCGTCGGCTCACGTCTCTTTTTTCGCTCCATCCACGATCGAGGGCCGCCGGCGCGGCCCGGACCGACACCGCGAGGTTTCCCACTTGAGCTTTCCATCCCTCCGCTTCGCAGCCTCAAATCGCGACAAAACAGCCTCAAAGCCCCTCCGTCGCCGCCCCTCCGCTCTTCTGGCCGCGGCCTGCCTCCTCCTGCCGGCCACCGCCCAGGCCGAGGAGCCCCTCGACTGGCAGGTGGTCAACCAGATCCGCGAGGAGGGCTTCAGGCGGTCCCAGGTCACGGAGACGGCCCGCTACCTCACCCAGGAAATCGGACCGCGGCTCACCGGCTCGCCGGCCAACCGCGAGGCGTTCGAGTGGACCCGGGACCGCCTCTCGGAGTGGGGCCTCGAGAACGCGCGGCTCGAGCCCTTCGAATTCGGGCACGGCTGGACCTTCGACCGCGCGGCCGTGCACATGATCGTCCCGCACTCCGTGCCCCTCTCGGCCCTTCCCAACGCCTGGACGCCCGGCACCGAAGGCCCGGTACGCGGCACGGCGATGCGGCTCGAGATCAAGACCCGCCAGGACCTTGAAAAACACAAGGGCAAGCTGGCCGGCAAGATCCTTTTCGTCGACGAGGCCGGGGAGCCCACCGAGCGCGAGAACGAGCCCATGAAGCGGTGGACTCCGGAAGAGCTTCACGAGACCTGCGGCTACATCATCCCGCGAGACCGCGAATTCAACGCGTGGCGCGCGCGCTTCAAGAAACGCTATGCGCTGCGCGAGGAGCTGAAGAAATTTCTGGTCGAGGAGGGCGTGGTGGCGGTGGTCGAGAACAGCTCCCGCGGCCACGGCGTGCTGCGCCTCACCGGCGGCGGCAGCGGCGGCGATCCTCAAAGGCATCGCGGTATCCCGGAGCTGACCATGATTCAGGAGCACTACAACCGGGTGCTTCGCCTGCTCGAGGACGAGCACGAGGTCGAGCTTGAGATCGACATCTCGGCGCACTTTCACGAGGATGACCCGATCGTCCACAACACCCTCGCCGAAATTCCCGGCACCGAGCGCCCCGAGGAGATCGTGCTCATCGGCGCCCACCTCGACTCCTGGCACGCCGGCACCGGCGCCACCGACAACGGCGCCGGCTCGGTGATCATGATGGAGGCCATGCGCATCCTCAAGGCGATCGGCGTTGAGCCCAAGCGCACCATCCGCATCGCCCTGTGGAACGGCGAGGAGCAGGGCCTGCGCGGCGCCCGGGCGCACGTCGAGGAGCATTATGCCGACCGCCCCGAGCCCAGCGAGGAGCAGAAGAAGCTGCCTCGCATCCTGAGGGAAAGGACCTGGCCGATCCAGCCCAAGGAAGACTACGATCGCTTCGTGGTCTACTTCAATATCGACAACGGCGGCGGCAAGGTGCGCGGCGTCTACAGCCAGGACAACGCGGCCGCCGTGCCCGTCTTCAAGCGATGGCTCGAGCCCTTCGGCGACCTGGGTGCCGATACCGTGACCGCCAACCGCACCGGCGGCACCGACCACCTCGCCTTCGACGAGGTCGGGCTGCCGGGCTTTCAGTTCATCCAGGACCCCCTCGACTACATGTCGCGCACCCACCACACCCACATCGACACCTTCGAGCATCTGGTGCCCGAAGACCTGAAGCAGGCCTCGGTGGTGGTGGCGTCCTTCGCATACCACGCGGCCAACCGCGCCGAGCTTTTTCCCCGCAAGCCCATGCCTCAAAAGCCGCACGAGAGCGAGCGCGCCAGGCGCAAGCGCGAGAAGGCCGAGGCCGAGAGAAAGAAAGCCGAGGCGGAGAAGGAGAAGAAGAAAGCCGAAGCCGCGGAGGAGAAAGCCGAAGCCGAGTGATGGGCGGCGGGCTCGGCAAGGGCTCCCGCCCCCAAACCGTCCGCCTCAGCCCTCGCCGCGCTTGCCGGCCCGCGGGGCGCGAGGATAGGGTGCGGCTCCAGTGACCTTCGAAATCGCCATCACGCTGCTGGTGCTAGTCGGCGCCGTCACGCTCTTCATCAGCGAGCGCGTGCGGGTCGACGTGGTTGGACTCCTCGCCCTGGCGGTGCTCCTGGGCGCCGGCGTTCTCGGCCCGGAAGACGCTCTTGCCGGCTTCAGCAACTCCGCCACGGTCACCGTGGCGGCCATGTTCATCCTGAGCGCCGGCCTGCTCAAAACCGGCGCCGGCGAGGTGGCAGGGCGCATGCTCGCCAAGCTGGCGGAGCGCAACCTCAGCCTCGGCCTGCTGTCGCTGATGCTCGCCGTCGGCACGGTGTCGGCGTTCATCAACAACACCGCGGCGGTGGCCATTCTGCTGCCGATCGTTCTCGGCGTAGCCACCCAGATCAAGGTCAGTCCGTCGCGCCTGCTGATGCCCCTCTCCTTCGCCTCGATGTTCGGCGGCGTCTGCACGCTGATCGGAACCTCCACCAATCTGCTGGCCAGCGAGGTAGCCAAGGCGCAGGGCGCGCCCGCCTTTCGAATGTTTGAA
>JBCCLG010000358.1:0-5959 GCA_039027015.1 Acidobacteriota bacterium
ATGGGCCCGAGGGCCATATAGTGCAGGCTCTCGAGAACCACGGCGTTGGTGTTGCAGGTGAGGAGGTCGTTGACCTCGCCGCTCGCCTCGTAGCGCCCGGCGTACCAGCCTCCTTCGACTTCGTGCAGCGGCTCGACGGCTTCGATCAGGCGCTTGGTGTAGCCGGTGGCATAGAGCGCGTGCCAGCCGAAGGCGGTTTTGGTGGAGAGGGTCTGCGCGCCCTCGGCGCTGCGGCCGTCGGGGTCGATGGCGTGCCAAAGCTCGCCGTCGGCGATGACGCCGTAGTAGGCGAAATGCGGCGCCCGGTCGAGATGATCCTCCGACACGGCGGTCAGGGTGCCGGTTCTCTCGTAGCGCAGCTGCTGCGCCCGGAAGACCTTATAGGCCAGCTCGCGGGTCACCCGATCCCACCCGAGCTCCAGGCCGTCGAGCACGTAGGGCTCGCTGACCACCACATTGTGGGCCACGTAATCCCTGGCGTCGCGGCTATCGACGGCGATGCGCTCGCCGAGAACCGGCACCCAGCGGAGAAAATCGGTGTAGCGCTCCGCCACCGAGGCGTCGAGCCCGCCCAGGGAGAAGGAGCGGGCGCTGTACTCCTCGTAGCCGAGGCGCCCCTCCTGCACCAGGCGGAACTCGGTCGACCCTTCGCCTTGCGGAGGCTGACCTCCGAAGAGCGTGCCGTCGCGCACCAGGCGAGTGAAATCCCAGCCGTCGAGAATCCGCCGAACCCGGTCCGTATGCTGCGGGTAGTGCCACACCAAAACGTGCAGCGGCACCAGCAGCCGACCGGCGTCGATGGCCGACCACCCGATGCCCAGGGGCGTGGGCGCGTTGTTGTAGTCGACCATGGCCAGGCTCTCGGTGTTGTACGACTTATTGGGCAGCCCGCCCGAGGGCCCTGGAGACACCAGCGGCAGCGCCTCGATGCTGGCGAGGGCGGCGTCCAGCCGGCGGTCCGCCTCGGCCCCGTTGATGATCTCGAGGCGATGGGCGGCGATCACCGCCAGGAGATAGGAGCCGGTGTCCCAGAGGGTGGTGGCGGGGAAGCCGGCCACCGAGTCCACCAGGCCGCTCGGCCGCTCGTTTTTCTCGAAATAGCTCCAGGCGATGCGCGCCCAGCGCTCGTGCCGCTCTCCCAGGATATGGCGCGGCGCGGGCGGCGCCTGGGCCTCCAGCTCGAGGAAAACCGCGGACTCTGTTTCCACGCCCTCGAGACGCAGGATGAGTGCAAAAGAAAAGATAAGTGCTGCGAGGAAGACGATGTGGCTACGGGCGTCGATCAATCCTTTTTTGAAGGACATCGCGTTGCCTCCTCAGGTTGGGGGTCTCACAGGATCGGAAGTCGAGACATGACTTATCGGAGCCGCCCGTAGAAGGGAGGATTTTGAGTCGAAGAAGAGATCTGATTCTCAGATATTCCCTAGCATTTCTAGGGATCGAGCGATATCGACGGGCAGAAGCGATAACTCTCAGAAATCTTCGGGTAGCCCCGAGGCGCTGTCTTGTGCGCTGAAGAGAATGTTACTGACGGCTTCTCGAGGGAGTCAACGCTGCCGCCGGAGCCGAGAGTATTTCTTACTCGAAGGGTTGGTTTCGTTCATCGGGGGCAGTTTGATGCCTGTCGAATTTGAAATATGTAGGAAGGGCTCCCGGTACCGAGCAATTTTTTCTTTCACGACGCGAGGCGGAAGCTCCGATTCGGCAAGCCGGCTCCGGGTCCTAGGCTGGTGGCATCACGACCCGACCGGGCTCCGCCCGTGGAGAAACTTATGTTTGCTTCCCTCATCCCCTCCTCGCGCCTGACCTTCCTGTCTTCCTGGATCTGCCTGTGGCCGCTGCTGATCCTCGCGGGCGTCCCGCTCGGGGCGCAGCCGATTCCGGCGACCTCCCTCGATCTCGAGGAGGAGCTGATGCTCGGCGAACCCGCCTCTTTCACGGTGGTCTTCGACAACGCCTCCCAGGATGTTCTCGACGTGGGATATGGGCCGTTCGTCGATCTCGTGCTGCCGCGAAACGGCGCCGACGGCGACGCGGGACTCGCGACGCCGGACGGGCTGAGCTTTACGGGCGCGAGCTACCTGGGGCTCACGGTGGACTCCACGAGGCTGGTCTTCCCCGAGGACGGAACCCTCGGCGCCGGCACGGGCTGCGTCGAGCATCCTCTCGCTCGGGATACCGCGGGCCAGCCCCTCGCCGTGTGCGGCACCGCGGGCGATGAGCTGATCGTGCTGGAGCTGCCGTTCGGGTCTTTCGTGCCGGATCAGCCGGTACTGTCTCTTGAGATAGCCATCGCACTGAGCGAGCTGGCCGATACCGACTCTGCTCTCGCGATTCGGCATCGCTCGGGCTTTCGCTTTGGAGCGGACGCCCTCGACAACGCGTGCTGCGATCCCGTGATTCTGAGCGACGCGGATTCCGACACCGAGCTCTGGCCGTCAGCGGAAACGCGGCCGGTGCTCTTCAGGCTCAGCAAGGAGTACTTGGGGCCCGAAGACGAGACCGCCACCGGTCCAAACTTTCCCCGGGTTTACGCCCTGCGCCTCGACCTGGCGGCCGGGCAAACGGTGACCGACCTCGATCTCGTCGACCGTTTTCCGGGGACCCTCGCCTTTCTTTCCGTGGTGGAGACCACGCCGGCCGGCAGCGTCACCGACGCGCCTCCGGTGGGCGTCGCCGCGCCCGACGGAGGCCGCGAGCTGGTCGTCCGCTTTCCCGAGGTGGTGGGCGTCCCGGGCGAAGCTGACGCCGAGGTGAAGGTGGAGTTTTTCGTGCCCGGCCTCGACAGCGCCGGCGCCGAAATTCTGTCGCCGCAGACGGGCGACGATCGAATCTCTGAAAACAACGTGTCGGCCGTCGCGGATTGGGTGCCGATCGATTCCAGAGATCCGGCCAGCCCGGGCAACGTGCAGTCGGATCCCGCGGGGCCGGAGCACGAGCTTTCCGACCAGTCGATCGCGGTGCAAAAGAGCGTGTCCCTGGCGGTCGATCAGGGCTCTGCGGGGCTGTCTCCGGGCGACCTTCTCGAATACGAGATCGCCCTTCAAATCTCGGATTTCTTCGCCTTTACGGCCGTGACCCTGGACGACCTTCTGTCCGACGGCCAGCGCTTTGACCCCTCTTTTGGCGTGCGGCTCGAGGTCACCGAGCACGGCAGCACCTCCTCGGGGGCCATGGACTCGGGCAACTTCGATTTGAGCCCCGACTTCAGCCCCGACGACCCGGCTCCCAACACGGGCACCACCGGCCTGGTGTTCAGGATTTCCGACGAGCTCGAGGAGCGGGGATTGGGCGGCGAGCTGCTCGGCGGCTGCGTGCCCGCCGTGGGGATTTCGGGGCCCGGCGCGCGCTGCAGCCTCTTTGACGCGGGCCCCACCTCGGGCGTCCTGCGCTTTAGAACGAGGGTTCTCGAGGACTACAGCGACGACTTTCCCTCCGGGGACTCCTCCGTGGATCAGAACGACGTTCTGGCCAACTCGGTGGTGGCGAGCGGCCAGCTCCTGGATCTCATGACCCTGACGCCCAACGGCTTCGACGAAGCCGACGACAGCGCGGCCGGGGCCCGCCTGCCGGTGGGCGAGCTGACCAAGTCGATCTACGCCATCAACGGCTCGACGACTCTTCCCGATCCGCTGGAGGTGCTGCCCGGCGACACCGTGACCTACCGGCTGAGGCACACCCTGCCGAGCCTCGATTTCGAGCTCTTGACCTTGAGCGACTATCTGCCCCTGCCGGTGCACGCGGCGCGGCGCTGGGAGTGGCCAGCAGCTGGGTCAGCTCGCCCGCGGGCAGCGTCCGCCTCGGCCCGCAGGACTCCTTCTCGAGCCTGGCCGGCTATGCCCCCGCGTTGGAGGTGAATGCCGACGCCAACCGCGTGAGCTTCGATTACGGAACCCTCGATCTCATCGACTCGAGCGAGGCCGAGATCGACCTTCTTCTCACCCTCACGGTGTCCTCGGAGCCCTTCGCCGATCGCCTGCGCCTCACCAACCACGTGCAGGCCAGCCAAAGCTCCACGGGCCTCGAGGTGGAGACCCGCGAGGCGATCGTCGCCTTTACCCTGCGCCAGCCGGTGATCCGCCTGACCAAGGGCGCCGTGGGAACCGACAATTCCTCGGGCGTCTTCGATCCGGCGGCCGCGGCTCCCGTGGCCTTCGCGCCGCCGCCGAATACCGGCGAGCCGTTCACTCCGCCCCTGACCTCGGATCTGCTCGGCGACTCGCCGATCGATAGCGACCTGGGCAGCCTCGACGCCGGGGATCTGGTGACCTTCGCCGTGGTGCTCGAGAATCTCGGCGGCAGCGGCGCCTACGACATGGTGGTGCGCGACGCTCTGCCCGCGGGCCTCGAGATTCCGAGCGGCGGCTTCCAGCTGACCGTTCGGCGCGGCGACGGCGCGGCGCTGACGCCGATTTTTCTCGGGCCGAGCGGCCGCGTGTCGGACTTCTTCCAGAACGGCGTCGAGATCGTCGATCCTGGGGGCCAGCCGGCCTGTCAGAAATTCGAGCCCGACTCCGGGCGCAACGTGGTCGTTCTGACCTACGAGCTGCGGGTCGCCGACGCCACCGCCCTGCCGGGCGCGCTTTTGGCCAACGGCGCGAGCCTCGAGAGCTTCACCGGCGCCGACGGCTCGGCGAGCGACCATCTCGCCGGCTCGGGCCCCTTGGGCGACAGCTCGCTAGTGCGCCTGGCCGAGCCCGGGGTGGTCAAGGAGCTGGTGTCGACCAGCGAGGCGCACACCCCGGAAGCCGGCGGCACCTGGCCCGCGGCGGTGGGCGAGGAGCTGCACTACCGGGCGACCGTGACCGTGCCCGAGGGCGTCGATGAGCCGGTGCGCCTCGTGGACACCCTCGACGCCGGTATGGTCCTGGTCAGCCTCGACTCCCTGGTCGCCTCGGCGGGCCTTTCAACCAGCCAGCCCGGGGGCTTTGCGGGCGTTCTCGCCAACGCCTCGATCAGCGCCGACGGCCGCGAGATCAGCCTCGACTTCGCCACGCTCACCAACGCCGATCGCGATAACGAGAGCGCCGAGACCGTGGTTCTCGACTACACCGTGCGCCTCGACGATCAGCCTTCGATCGTCCAGGGCGTGCGGCGCAACAACCGCCTCGACTGGATCGGCTCCGGCGCCTCCGTGCGCGACCGCGCCGCCGCGGTGCGGGTGGTGGAGCCCACGCTGACCCTCACCAAGAGCGTCAGCCCCGCGAGCGCCGACGCCGGCGATACCGTGACCTTCACCCTCGCGGTGGAGCACGCGCCGGGCTCCGAGACGGGCGCCTTCGACCTCGTGCTGGAGGATCTCCTGAGCGACGCCGACCTGCAGCTGGTGGGCGGTTCGGTGGTCGCCGACGGCGGCACGATCGCCTCCGGCAGCGGCGGCTCCGACGAAACCGTGCGCGTGGAGCTCGACTCCCTGGCGCTCGGCGAGACGCTCACCGTGACCTTCGACGCCGCGGTGCGCGCCGAGGTGGTCACCGGCAGCGTGCTCGAGAATACGGCCGCCCTGGCGTGGGATTCGCTGCCGGCGGACGCGCCGCCGGCGGAGCGCTCCTACGGGCCGCTCCTCGCCAGCGCGACGATCGCGGTGGACGTCCCGAGCCTGGCCAAAACCGTGGCCTCGACCTCCGAGGCCTCCACGGGCTCGGCGATGGGCGAGAGCGAGCTCGCCGACCTCACCCTCGGCGAGAGGGTGGTTTTTGAAATCGTCGCCACCCTTCCCGAGGGCATCACCACCCAGGTGGTGATCCGGGACTCCCTGCCGGCGGTGGCCGCCGGCGTGCTGCAGGCCGTGGGCGCCGAGGTGGTGAGCGTGGGCGCTCGCCTGAGCGCCGTCCGTCCGTCGCCTACGCCCCTGCTGGAAGACCTCAACCTGGGCGACGGCTTAGCGGACACCGTGACCTTCGACTTCGGCCAGGTCACCAACGCCCCCGATATGGCCCTCGACGCCGGCGACCGCATC
>JBCCLG010000359.1:0-5948 GCA_039027015.1 Acidobacteriota bacterium
CCGACCGCCACGGGGATGATCACCGACTCGACCTGGCGCGCCGAGGTGCCCGTGATGTTGTCGTAGAGGCTCCAGGTGACGGTGTCCATGAAGGTGCGCACCATGTCGAAGGTCAGCATGGTGATGGTGCCCGACTGCTCCACCGGCACCAGCGCCGTTCCCGCGGGGTTGAGCGCCGACTGATACCGATTGCCGACGAAGCGGCCGAGAGCCTGCGCCGTGAAGGTGCCGGTCACCGTGCCGCTGTCGTATTGAATTGAGGTTCCGGCCACCTTGGTCGCAGGGCGAGCCTCCGCGGCGACCGGGCGAGCCGCGGCGAGGGCCTGATAGCCGTCGGCCAGCGGGTCAGGCTGCGTGAGAGCCGAGGCCTCTCTGCCGAAGCGCCGGTAGGCCCTGCGCTCTTCCTTGGCCATGGACTTGAGCACGATCAGCCGATCATCGCGGCTCATGGCGCGCATGGCTCGAAAGCGATCCTCCTGGCCGAGAGTCGCCAGGGCCTCAAGGTCCGGCCCGGAGGAGGCCTCGGGGGACGCGGGCTCGTCGGCGTCCGGGGTCTGAGCGCCCAGGCCGGCCGCGAGGCCCCACGAGAGGGCGAGGGCGAGGGTCAGGGCGATCCACGGGACGTTGAGGGCAGGCTTCTGATGCTGCTGCTTCATACGGGACCTCCAGGCCCCAAGAGGGGCGTGAGGGAGAGAGGAGTTTCAAGGAATCACTGAGACCAGAGATCAGAAAAATGCGTGGATCCGACCCTGAGACTGTAGCAAGCGGGTTCTGCCCCCCACAAGAGACGGCTTCTCTGGTGGCGCTCCGCCGCTCAGGGGAAGAGGGTGAGCGCGGGATCGCCTAGCAGGGTGTAGAGGGAGGAAATTTCGGGATGATCCAGCTCGCTCTCGACCGCCATCAGAGCGTCGCCCACGCTCTCGCCGGCGAGCAGCCGACGCACCAGCGACTCGCCGAAGCGGGGCATGGTGTAAAGACGGGCGGTGGCGCCGATGAAAGCCACCGCGCCGCGGTCCCCCGAGAGCAGCATGGCCTCGCCCAGGGAGCCCGCGCTCGGGTGGTCAAAGGGCGCGGTGGAGCACGACGCGCTGAGCACCACCGGCAGGAGACGCCGAGGCGCGAGTTTCTCGACGTCCTCCCGATCGAAGAAGGCGGCGGGCCCCAGGGAATGGGACGCTCCGAGCTGCCAGCTGTGGCGGCTGCCGTGACCGTTGAAGTGGACGATCGACGGCGCCCGATCGAGGGCGGCCAGAAGCTCCGAATTGAAGTCCGGGCCCTCGAGGCTCGTCCGCTCGATCGCCGCAGCCGCCTGGAGGCGCTCTTCGGAGCGCGCGGCGCGCCCCAGGGAGGGAGCGCTGCGGTCGCTGACCAGAAGCACTCGGGCCGGCGCGGAATCCTCGGGCGGGCGCTTCTCCCGGGGCTCCAGGCGGGCGAGGGTCTTGCGCACGACGCGCTCGAGCTCCGAGGAGTCCGCCACCGGCAGGCGTCCGACGGCAAAGCGGGGCCGGGCGGAACCGGGCGCCTCGCGAACGAGGGGGTGATCCGAGGCGGCGGGCCCTGACTGCGCAAAGACCGTCGAGGTCGGAATCGGGCCGCGGGAATCGTCGCGATCGGAGTCCGCCGCCGCGACGGGCGGGCGCGGCGGGCGGAACCAGTCGGCGTCGCCCACCAGCAGCAGATAGCGCAGGTCGGGAGAGCGCTCCGAGACCCGATCCACGAAGGCGCGAAGCGCCTCGACGCTCGCGTAGCCGTGGCCGTGATGATCGAAAATCCCCGCGGTGGAGGCTATCGCCACGCGCAGCCCTCGCCGGCGGTGGGCGTCTGCGAGGGGCTCGGCGGCTTCGTGCAGCGCCGGCGGGGCGATCATCAAATAGTCGATCGACTCGGGCACGGGCTCGGGCGGGGCGACGGCCGCGAGGCGGCGGACCGACCTCCAGGAGCCCGGCCCGCCGAGAATCAGCTCCTCCTCGCCGCCCGGCTCGGGAGGCGGCGGCACGAGCCAGCCGACCCCGGGCTCGGGCGAGAGCGTCCAGCCACGATCCGAGAACAGGCGCTCGCCGAGCCGTGCGGACGGATCCAGCAGCCGCCGCGGGCCGGACCTCGCCGCGAGCAGCAGCGCATCCGCTCCTCTCGGCAGGCCCGCGACGCGGTAGCGAATCTCGACCCGGTCGACGTAGACCAGGTCGATCCGCGGCTCCCCGCTCTCGGGATCGAGGCGCGCGGCGATCCGCAGCTCGAGCCTCGGTCCACCCGGCCCTGCCGAGCTCAGGCTCTCGGCGGGTACGCCGCGCACCCGGAGCTCGCGGGCGCTGCGGCCGTCCCAGCGCGCCTCGCCCACCGGCAAGCCGCCGACGGAGGCCCGCACCGTCCGCATGCCGATCCCTTTAGCCCCGTCAGCCTCGGACCAGCCCAGGAGCCCAACGCGGATCTCGAAGTCCTCATGGCCCGCGGGCGCCAGATCTCTCAAATCTCCCAGGTCCAGCTCGAAGGACGACGAGGCGAGGTGGCTGATGGGCGCCCACATCCACAGGGACTCGAGCTCGGCGGCCAGCGCCGCGCGGGTGACGGGCGCGCGGATTCGGTCTTCCTCAAAGACCCGGCGACTCCTCAAGGGCGCCGGCGGTGCACCCTCGGCCTGCCCCGCCGCCGCCCCGGGGGCCTGCGAGCCGCGGGCCGGTGCGTCCAGCTCCAGTCTCAGCACCGCCAGGCCGCCGTCCCGCTCGGCGCCCGGCGGCCACAGGCGGTCCCTCAAGGCGGCGAACTCGAGCGCGTCGCCCGGGCCCAGCTCGCCATCGCCGCCGTCCTCCACCCACAGCGGCACCGGCTCGCCGAGGTGCAGGATCCTCACCCCCGAAGACGGGTACCGGGCGCGGTCGCCGGCGCGGGCGGCGGCGGCAAGCTCCTCGAAGGGCACCCTATAGGCCCCCGGGCTCGAGACCTCGAGGTTGAGCTGCGCCTCAGAGGCAGGGCTCGAGGCCGGCTGGGCGGCGGCGCCCTCGCGCCCTGACGGACCGGCGAGAAGGACGACCGTGGCGAGGAGCACCCGCGGCGAGACGCGCAAGATCCGCGCTCCGAGGATGCTTTTTATCTCTCTCTGCATTTCTTGACACATACCGCGCCGCTTATACGCATGTCGCTGTGAGAGACTTCATAACATCCCATAGTCCTGTGCAGCCGACCGTCTTCCATGAACTCATGGCGTTCGTATCTAGCGAACGGATCGTCAGGAGACTCACACCGTGCCTTCTCAAATCTCCCGCTCCTCAGCTTTCCTCTGGATCTTCCTGGTTTTCTTCACTCCACTGGCCGCGTGGGCGGGCATCGGGTCTTCCGATCTGTCGATCACCAAGACCGACGGCGCCACGATCTCCGTGATCGGCGATTCGGTGACCTACACCATCGTTGGCACGAACAACGGTCCTGACGACATCTTCGCCGCCACCGTGACCGACAGCTTCCCGAGCGTGCTCACCTGCACCTGGACCTGCGCGGCGTCGGCGGGCTCGAGCTGCACCGGCTCAGGCTCGGGCAACATCAGCGACACCGTAACTCTGCTCGAAAACGGCACCGTGACCTACACGGCGATCTGCGCGATTTCGGGCAGCGCCTCGCCCGGCACCCTCGCCAATACCGCCTCGATCACCTCTCCGGCCTCCGACATCGATACGAGCAACAACTCGGCGACCGACACCAACACGCTGGTGCCCACGGCGGATCTCTCGATCACCAAGACCGACGGCGTCACCAGCGCCGCGCCCGGCACCTCGGTGACCTACACCCTAGTCGCCTCAAACGCCGGCCCCATGGAGAGCTTCAACACCACGGTGGCCGACGCTTTCCCCGCTGGCCTGACCTGCACCTGGACCTGCTCCGCCACCGTCGGCTCCTCCTGCACAAGCGCGGGTACGGGCGACATCAGCGACCCGGTGAGCCTCGCGAGCGGAGGGTCCGCTACGTATACGGCGGTCTGCGCGATCGGCCTCACGGCCAGCGGCACGCTCTCGAATACGGCGACCGTGTCGGGCTCGGTCTTCGATCCCAACACCGGCTCCGAGTCGGCGACCGACACCACCACCCTGACTCCGCAGACCGATCTTGCGGTGACCCAGGTCACCTCGCCCTCCACAGCGGTTGGGGGCGAGGACCTGACCTACACCCTGACGGTCACCAACAACGGACCGTCCAACTCCACGGGAGCTACCGTCACCGACGATCTCCCCTCGGACGTCACCTTCTCATCGTCCTCGGACTGCACCGAGTCGGGAGGAATTCTCACCTGCGCCATCGGCGCCCTGGCGCCCGCAGCCAGCCAGAACGTGAGCTTCACCGTCACCGTCGATCCCGATCGGAGCGGGGTCCTCACCAACGAAGCGACGGTTGCGGCCAACGAGACCGACCCCGTCTCCTCGAACAACACCGATTTCGAGTCGACCACCGTCATCACCGAGACCGATCTCTCGATCGCCAAGGCGGACTCTGTGGACCCCGTGACGGCGGGTAACGACCTCACCTACACCGTGACGGTCACCAACAACGGCCCCTCGACCTCCACGGGATCCACCGTCACCGACGTGCTCCCGGCGGGCCTCACCTTCTCATCGTCCTCGGACTGCACCGAATCCGGCGGCACCGTCACCTGCGCCGTCGGAGGCCTAGCGCCCGCTGCCAGCGACGACGTGAGCTTCACCGTCACCGTCGACCCTGGACAAACCGCGGCCCTGTCAAACACCGCAACGGTCGCGGCCGACGACAGCGACCCCGACTCAGCCAACGACTCGGCCACGGAGGGGACCGCGGTCGGGGTCTCGACCGACCTCTCGATCGCCAAGGCCGACTCGGTCGACCCGGTGAGCGCCGGTAACGACCTCACCTACACCCTCACCGTCACCAACGACGGACCCTCAGACTCCACGGGATCTACCGTCACAGACATCCTTCCCGCGGGCGTCACCTTCTCCTCGTCCGCGGACTGCACCGAGTCCGGAGGAACCGTCACCTGCGCCATCGGCGCGCTCGCCCCCGCGGCCAGCGACGACGTGAGCTTCACCGTCACCGTCGATCCAGGCCAAACCGCCGCGCTCTCGAATACCGCGACCGTCGCGGCCAACGAGACCGACCCCGACTCCGCCAACGACTCGGCCACCGAGGGCACCGCGGTCGGGGCCTCGACCGACCTCTCGATCGCCAAGACGGACTCGGTCGACCCGGCGACGGCCGGAGGCGCCCTCACCTATACGCTGACGGTGACCAACGACGGCCCCTCGGCCTCCACCGGCGCCACCACCACTGACGTGCTCCCCGCGGGCGTGACCTTCGACTCCTCCGCGGACTGCACCGAGTCCGGCGGCACCGTCACCTGCGCCATCGGCGCTCTCGCCCCCGCGGCCAGCGACGACGTGAGCTTCACCGTCACCGTCGACCCCGGCCAAACCGCGGCGCTCTCGAACACCGCGACGGTCGCCGCCAACGAGACCGACCCCGATTCCGCCAACGACTCGGCCACCGAGACCACGGGAATCGGCGGATCCACCGACCTCTCGATCACCAAGGCGGACTCGGTCGACCCGGCGACCGCCGGCGGCAGCCTCACCTACACCCTCACCGTGACCAACGACGGTCCCTCGGCCTCCACCGGCGCCACCACCACCGACGTGCTCCCGGCGGGCGTGACCTTCGCCTCCTCCGCGGACTGCACCGAGGCGGCGGGCACCGTCACCTGCGCCATCGGCGCCCTGGCCCCGGCGGCCAGCCAGGCCGTCTCGTTCACCGTCACCGTCGATCCAGGCCAAACCACGACGATCTCCAACACCGCGACGGTCGCCGCCAACGAGACCGACCCCGACTCCGCCAACGACTCGGCCACCGAGACCACCGACGTCGGCACGTCGACGGATCTCTCGATCGCCAAGGCGGACTCGGTCGATCCGGTGAGCGCCGGCGGTGACCTC
>JBCCLG010000360.1:0-5939 GCA_039027015.1 Acidobacteriota bacterium
GAGCTCAAGCGCGCCGCCGAAGCGAGACCCGCGCGACCTCAGAAGCCCTCGTCCGCGGCCCCGAAGGCTCGACCTCGTGATCCTCGTTGGCGACTTTTCCCGCGTGCAGAAAGGGAGCCGATTGTTTGAGCGGGCGCTGAGAGTCCCCGTGCCGAAAACCCACCGGAAGCCGGGCTCGAATCGGCCCCGCGCCATTCCGCTGATCCACATCAAGGAGTTTTATGATGAGACGACTGTTCCGTTTGGGCGCGATTCTTTTCTGTCTCTTTCCCCTGATGGCCGCTCCCGCCACCCTCGCACAGCAGCTCGAGGGTCCCGGTGGCGGGTTCCAGGGACCCGGAGGGGAAGACCCCATCGACGGCCCTAGCGACGGAGGGGGCGGCCTCGGCGGCGGAGGCGGTGACCCCGGCGGGGAGCTGTGCTTCGAGGGCAGCCTGATTCCCTGCTGCGGCGACGGCGTCTGCAGCCCCGGGGAGCTGTGCGCGGTCGACTGCGCGGTGTGCGGCGACGGCCTGTGCAGCGGCACCGAGAGCTGCTTCACCTGCTCCTCCGACTGCGGACCCTGCCCAAGCTGCGGCGACGGAGTGTGCAACGGCCGCGAGACCTGCGCCACCTGCAGCGACTGCACCAGCTGCTTCAACGCGCCCATCCAGGCCTTCTATCGCGGTGAGACCACCGAAAACGTGTATCGCGCCTATTCCTTCAGCGGCACGACCTGGTTCGGCAATGTCGTTCTCGGAAACGGCGCGAGGAGCAGCCGGAGCCCGGCCGCCGTGCGGTTCAACGACCGCATTTTTGTCTTTTATCGCGGGCAAGAAAACGACGACATCTACGTCTCGTGGAGCGACGACGGGATCTCCTGGCTGGGGAATAGGGTGCTCGGCAACGGCGCGGAGACCGATGCGGGCCTTGGAGCGGCCGTTTTCAACAACAGGATTTACGTCTTTAGCAAGGGTGAGTCAGACGAGGCTCTGTGGGTCAGCTCCAGCTCCGACGGCTTCACCTGGTCTCCCCTGGACCACGTGAGGCTCGCGCCCGACGCGCAGGGCACCCGCGGCGCCCCCTCGGCGGTAGTCTTCGAGAACCGCCTTTTCGTCTACTACTCCAACGAGATCATCGTGAGAAGCCTCTCCACGGGCGACGGCCAAACCTGGAGGCAGGAGAGCGTGCTCTCCTTCGCGGCTGCCGACGGCGTCGGCCTGACCGTTCACAACGGGGATCTCTACATGGCCTTCTCGCAGAATCTCTTGGGAAGCGACTCCTTCCTCCAGGGCATCAACTTGAGGGTGGCCTCGCGGTCTCCGGGCGGCGCTTGGAGCACCCCGCGGTCGATCGGCCCCGAGCGTACCGATCAGCGGCCCTCCTTGATCAGCGACGGCACTCAGCTCGTGATGATGTTCAAGGGCCTGACCTCCAACAAAAACTTTTTCTCTACGTCCGTCGACGGCGTGAACTGGAGCGCGGCGCGCGCCGCCCGAGGCAAGACCGAGACCGGCGGCCCCAGCATGGTCTTCGTCGACTAGCCAGACGCCGCTGAACAGAAAGGAGACCAAGCCTCTAAAAGTGAGAGGCTTGGCCGCTGTGCTGTACGCCGCGGCGCCGTCTATGGCTGAGAGCTGCTCCACTGCAGGGTGTCGCCGCTCTCGAAATCGTCGTTGAAAATGGGCGTCGGGAGCTCGACGAATTCGATAAAGCGAGCGCTCACCCCCGCGATTTTGGTTTCCACCAGGTTGCCCAAGCGATCGATCTCGTGGACCCCGGTGCTGGTGGTCGTCAGAATGTTGCCGTTGGGCAGCTCGTAGACCCCGCGGTAGCCGTCCAGGGACGCCGGGTCATAGACGCCGACGGCCGCTCCGCCGGTGGTGACCTCGATCACGCCCTCTTCGGTACCGCTAAAGTTGGCTATCAACACGTTGCCGTTCGTCGACGCGATGGCGAGCTGCTCGGGAAAACTGTTGACGGGCGTCAGGTCGTCGACGTAATTCCCAGACAAATCGAATCTGTGAACGGTATCGCTGTCGATCCCGCTCACCAAGGCGTCGACGCCCAGAAGGATGTCGAACGGATTATCCAGGCCGCCATCCCCGTCCTCGATGAAGTTGCCGAGGTAGCTGCCGCCGGTATCGAACTCCGCGATCGCGCCGGCGTTGGGGCCGCTGGCAACGGTCACGAGGAGGTTGCCGTTGGCGCGCAGGGCCATGCCCCGAATATTGTCGAGAACGTCCGTGTTGACGCCGCCGGCAGGCGCGAAGAGACCGAAATAGTTTCCGAGCAGGTCATACTCCTGGACCGCGTCTTCGACTTGGTCCGAGACGAGGATCGACTGACCCGTGGGGCTCAAAATGGCGTGGATTGGGGTGGAGAGGTTCGTGTTGTCTGACGGGATGAAATCAGCGTTGACCAAATCGCCGGTCGTCGGGTCGAAGGCCATGACCCGGCGATTGGTGGACTCCGGGACGAGCAGTAGGGACGTCGGAAGGCCCCTGGACCACGAGCGCACGGCCTCCGGCGCTGGCGCGGTCTGGGGCGATTGCGGAGCGAATTCGAGGCCCAGACGCTCGGCCTCCACCTCGAGCAGGGACGGCTCCGCGGCGGTGGCGGCAGAAGGAGTTAAAAGCGCAAGAATGACCAGGAAGGAGAGGGGGCTCAGGGAACGGGACATAGAACCTCCGGGGAGTCTGGCGCCCGGAATAACGGGCGCGCGGGGGACATAGGCTGTAGCGATGATCCGGCAGGCTAACCGATCCCAAAGGCGCCAGCAATCGGCGAGGCACTACCCCACCAGATTCAAAATGGCTGAGGCTGGCGGCGTCTGTCTCAGCCGCTCAGTCGCCGAAGCGCTGCCGCGATGAGCAGGCCGATCATGGCGAGCAGTCCGAGATCGCCGACGGTTGGGATGTCGGTGATCGGTGCGCCGAGGAAGTCGAGCTCGCCGCTGAAGTCGCCGGCGATGCAGGCCTCGCGCTCGTCGATCCACGGAGGCGGGTCGGTGCCTACGACCCGCTCAACCTCGGCTCCTGGGAAGCCGACTTCGGCCCGCGCCCAGTCGGTGATCTCCACCGGAAAGGGAAAGTTGTTCTCATACCTCTCGAGGAAGTACACCCTCCGCAAGCCGTCTGGGCTGTAATAGCACCCGATGTCGGGAATATTGCGGCCGTTGGCTTCGGTGAACTCGACCGTCGGAATCTGACTGTAGAACTCCCGTGCGCGAGCGAGATTGTAGACCCCATCAAACTCCAGGAAGACCGTCCTCGGCAGAACGAAGGTGTAGTAGGTCGCCGAGCTCAGGTCGAGCAGCTCGTTGAGACAGGTGTAGTCGGCGATCTCTCCGCTCTCGGCGCGATCACGATCGGCTTCCGTTTCGAACCACACAAAAAAGCCGTCAGTCGTTTCGGCGTCTTCTAGAGGCCACTCGGTGATGCCCGGCTCCAGCGCCTCGATGGCCGCAAAATCGCGCAGGATCTGTTCGTAAACCGGGGTATCGGCGGCTACACCCTCGCTGCCGGCCAGCGCTAAAAACTCGGCGTTGAAGTTGTCGCGGGGGCTGGCGGCGAGCTCTGACGGCAAGTCCACGCTGGCGGCGAGATCGCAGATCGGCGTCTGCGCCCAGGCATTCGTTGACCAGACCGGAAATGAAAAGGCAAAGAGAAGGCAAGGGAGGAGGCGAGACTTGCCGCGGGTCGCAGTGCTTTTAGAAGTCGTCATGGCCATCCTTTCTATCTGATGCCACAAAAGCATAGGCACTGGAAGGCTCGGTGACAAGGCCTTTTCGCCTGCGCCTGCTCCGTGCGGGCGCTGACGTGCGCCGAGAATCTCGCCCCAGAAATCGGAGGCTCCTCAGTCGCCGCGCAGCACCTCGCTCGGATCGACCTCCATGGCCCTTCTGGCCGGCAGCCAGCCCGCCAGCGCGGCGGTCGCCAGAACGACGAATGCCACCCCGAGAGAAAGGCTAGGGTCCCGGGCGGTTTGGTCGGCGAAAAGCCAGGGGTCGATGCGTTCGGCGACGGCCCAGGCGCCGAGAAGGCCGGCGGCGATGCCGAAGCCCGTGAGCCTGAGAGACTGCAGCAGATAGCCGCGGCCGATTTGCTGCCTAGGCTCGCCGAGGGCGCGCTGGATCGCGATCCTCTTCGTTCTCGTCGCCACCCGCTGGGCGAGGCTTCCGTAGAGGCCCATGGCGGCTAGAAATAGCGCGAGGACGCTGAAGGCCAACGTCAGGCTTGAGGTCACCCGGAAAGGCTCCAGAAGGGCGTCGACGAGGTGCGTCAGCGAGTGCGGCTGGCGGAGCACCAGGCCGGGCTCCAGCTCTTTGAGAATCGCGACGGCGGCTGGCCCGGCGTCCCCCTCGTCGGTGCGAGAGGCGACGATCAGGTGAAAGCGCTTCGCGCTCCCTTGGAGCATCGGCAGGTAGAGAAAAGGCCCGGGCGCCTGACTGAGGCTTGTCGAGCGCACGTCCCCGACGACTCCGACCACGGTGCGAGCCTTCCCCTGGATCTCGATTCGCTCGCCCACGGCGGACCGTGACGGCCAGAGTCCCTCCGCCGCGGTCCGGCTGAGCACCGCCACGGGCTCCCCTTCCGAGGCGTCCTTGAGGTCGAACTCCCTGCCGGCGAGAAGCGGGATGCCCATGGTTTTGAAGAACCCTGGCCCCACCAGATTGGCGCCGAGACGGATTTCTGCGTCTTCCCTGCCCGCAGGCCTCCCGGACATCTGCATCGTGCCGCGAAACGGGAGCATGGAAGCCGTCGAGGCACTCTCCGCCACCGGCAGCGAGGCGATCGATTCGATGGCCTGGGTCAGAAAGGCCGCCGAGGAGGGTCCGTCATAGCCGTGGGCCTGAAGGTTGACCGCGACGGCGGCGCGCCCTTCCGGGAGGAAGCCGAGCTCCACGCCGGAGGCGGAAAGCAGGCTGCGGGTGAGGGAGCCGGCTGCGCCGATCAGAATGACGGCGAGCGCGACCTGAAGCACCACGATGGCGTCACGTCGCCGGTGGCTTCTCGCGTCGTCGAGGGAGCCCAGGCTGGGCAGAATGCCCGCTTTTGAGGTTTTAAGAACCGGTGCGCCTGAGAAGATAGCGGCGAGCGAGAGCGTCGCCGCCAGAGAGGCCGCGAGGGCCCAGCCATCGGGGGTCATGGGGCCATGGAATTCATGGGGCAGCCGAGTCGCCAGGGCGCCGGTGCTCCACCATGCGAGGACCCACGCGCCCAGGCCACCGGCCAGCGCCAGGAGGAAGCTCTCGGCGGCCAAGAGTCGCGCCGTCGACCAAACGGTCCCGCCCAGCGCCTGTCGAATGGCCACCTCCTTGCGTCTTCGCGTCGCCCGCATCAGCATGAGGGAGGCGACATTGGCCGCGGTGACCGTCAACACCAGGAGCGCGATCAGGAAGGTCAGCTGGAGGGTTCGCTGGATTCTCTCGCTCTCTTGGGGCCCGAAGCGCGAGTTCTCGAGGGCCCTGACGCCGTCTTGCCGAGCACCCCACTGGGGGAACTCCTCCGCCACCGCGCCGCCGGTGCTGTCGAGCTCTTCCTGGACGCGCCGCAGCGGGGCGCCTTCCGCGCGACGCGCGACGACCTGGAGCCAAACCATGGAACCCCCGCCCTCGAGGCGCTCGAGGGGATTGAAGCTCATCGGCTGGAGGATCGGCCGGGACGAGATGGGGAGCCAGACGTCCGCGGCGCTGTCGGTCACGCCAAGGCCGCGGAATCCCTCCGGCGCAACGCCTGCCAGCGTGACGGGTCGGCCGTCTAGGCGCACCGTCTTGCCGAGCGCGCCCGCGGCGCCGCCGAACTGCTGCTGCCACAGCGAGTGACTGATGACCGCGCTCGGAGGAGCGGGATCGGAGAAGAAAAGCTGACCGGTCGCCTGGACGACGCCCAGAACGGAAAAACAGTTGCTGGAAACGAACTTCGCCTCGACCTCCGTCGGCGCGGCGGTCGCGGTCA
>JBCCLG010000361.1:0-5933 GCA_039027015.1 Acidobacteriota bacterium
ATCCTTCCACGAGGAGGCGAGGTGAGGTCGGCTGTCGGGGTCAAACCCTAGGGTCTGCCAGAACCGATCGCTCATCCACTCGTGCTCTGGATTCTCGAGATCCCAATACCAGAGGCCGTCTAGGGAGCTGGCCTCGAGGAAATCGAAAATTCTCGGATCCTCCTGGATCAATCGATAGAGCTCGTCTTCGAGGTAGTGCTTTTTCAAGGTCGCCGGAGGGGCCGCGAAGGCGCGCTGCCGCTCGGCCGGAAAGGAATCGGGAATAAGAAACATAGGAACAACCATCGGAGAATGTAAGAACCAAATCTGGGACGAATAAAGCGGCCGGAAAGGTTTCCAGAGGGGCCGCATGGAAGGGCGCCCGCCGCGCCGTGAGCTTATGCAAATCGGCCCTTTGCAGACTGTAGGAACTCGCCGCATCAGGCGGCTCCCGGCGCGAGGTCCACGGACCCAAGGTGATATTCTGAGGCGGGCCGAAGCCCCAGGAAGGAACCTCGAACGGCCCGGGAGAACCCCGATGCAGCGCCCGACGATCCGTTGGCAGGTAGGCGTGGCGGCAGCGCTTCTCGGACTGTTTGCTCCGAGGGCCCAGGCTCACGTCAAGTGGTTCAGCGACTTCGACTTCGCCACCCCGCCCCTCGAGATTTCGGCGGTTCTCTCGCCGACTTTTCTAGCGCTCCTCGCCCTCAGCACCGCGGTGATCACGGCCCTGGTGCTGGTCGACAGGCGCCTCGAGGGGGTGAGCTGGCACCAGGCGGTCATCGAGTGGCTGAGCGTCCGCCAGGGGGCCAGCCTCTCCGTGATGCGCCTCGCGATGTCGGCCCTGCTGCTGCTCTCGTGGTCCTCCGACGCGGTCCTGGCGCCCGAGCTGGCGTCGGCGTCGGCGCCGCTGGTGTGGATGCAGTTCGTGATCGCCCTGTTTTTGCTCTTCTCGCGCACGGTGGTTCTCGGCGGCTTCGGCATCGTGCTGATCTTCGTGGGAGCCGCCTCCGAGTTCGGCCTCTTCCACATGCTCGACTATCTGCACTATCTGGGGATCAGCGTTTATCTGATCTTCGGCCAGTCGAGAATCCCGGCGCTGCGCGCCTTGGGGCTGCCGGCCCTCTACTCCTCGATTGGCTTTTCGCTGATCTGGCTCGGCTACGAAAAGCTCTTCTACCCGAGCTGGGCGCTCTACCTGCTGGAGCAAAATCCACAGCTGGCCCTCGGCTTTCCGCCCGACTTTTTTCTCCAGGGCGCCGCCTTTGTGGAGATCAGCCTCGGGTTTCTGCTCCTCATCGGCCTGCTGGAGCGTCCGATGGCGGCCGTCATCACGCTGGTGTTTTTCACCACCACCCTGGTGTTCGGCAAGGTCGAGGTCATCGGGCATACGCCCCTGCACGCGGCGCTGATCGTCTTCCTGCTCAGCGGAGCCGGCACGCTCTACAAACCGCCGATCGCCATCCACGAAAAGCTCGGCTGGCGGTGCGCGTTCGCGGCGGTCAACTTCCTGGCGGTCACCGCCCTGATCGGCCTGCTCTACTCGTGGTCGGCGCAGGGGCAGTACCGGGCCGCGCTGCTCACCGAAGGGGCCGGCCAGCAGCACGGCATGAGGCAGTTCGCGGTCGACGGTTCGCAGAAGATCCCGACGATCACGCGTCTCCAGGTCGTGCGCGAGGCGCCCGGCTCCTACGACCTTTTCGTGGAGATTCAGAACTGGACCTTCACGCCGGAGAAGAACGGCAGGTCGAGCGTCGCCAACGAGGGCCACAGCCACATCTATGTCGACGGCCGCAAGGTCGGCCGGCTCTACGGCCCGTGGTTTCACCTCGGCGATCTCAAGCCCGGTCGCCGCCGGGTGCTGGTGACCCTGAACGGCAGCGACCACAGCGATTTCACCCTCGGCGGCGAGCTGATCCGGGCCGAGACCACGGTCGACGTGCCGAGTCGGTAGGCGCCCGGGCCGCGCTCCGCAGGGGCGGTTGGGGAACCCCTTTCCGCCGGCGCGGTCTAAGGCCGCTATGAGAGTAGAACGCCCCCGCCCCCGCATCGCCGTCCGCCTCCTCGGCTCGGCGCTCCTCGCGCTCGGCCTCGGGCTCGCCCACGGGGCGATCGCCGACGAAGAGCGCGCCGCGCCTTCTTCCGGCCCGCACCGGGTGTTTGAGCACGAGCTCTTCTTCTCAGAAGCCGGCCGCGCCGTTCGCCACCTGGTGTTTACGCCGTCGTCCTACCCCGCCGCGAGCGCCTCTAACCCCCCGGGCGAGAGAGGCCCGGCCGGCCCATGGCCGCTCCTCGTGGGCCTCCACGGCACCGCGGGAGAGCCCGAGCAGGTACTGGGCTTCCAGCGCCTCCTGGAGCTGGCCGAGCGCTTCGGATTTCTCGTCGTGTGCCCGCACTCGAGCGGCCGCGGGGAGCTGCACCATCGCTACGTCCTGCGCGTGGTGGAGGACGTCGAAGAGCGCTACGCCGTCGACCCCGGGGCGATCTTCCTTATGGGCTTTTCCCGCGGCGGAGGCGGCGTGTGGGAGCTGGGCGCGCGCTTCCCGGACCGCTGGGCCGGGCTGGCGCCTATCTCCCCCGCCACGCCCACCCGCGCACCTCGCCTCGAGGGCCTGCGCCACCTGCCGGTGATCGTGGTGCAGGGAGACCGCGACCGGGCGGTTTCTGTTCCGACCACGCGCCGCTGGGTCCGGCAGATGGAGGAGCTCGGGATGACCCATCAATTCCTCGAGCTGCCGGGCGTTGGTCACGACCTCTCGCGGGTCAACTTTCTTCCCGCGGTCTTTCGCTTCTTTGAAGCCCAGCGGCGGCACGGGCCTCCGCAGGCCCGATCTTTCAGGGCGCCGCGCTGAATTTGTAGAGGTAGTCGTCCGAGCGCATGAAAAGCTCGCCGCCGCTCACCGCGGGGGTGGCCCGGAAGGAGGAGGAGTCGCCGCCAAAGGCCGCGTTGTGGGCCTCTAGCTTGAACTCATCTCCGGCCGTCACGGCGTAGCTTTCGCCGCTGCGCGTGAACAGGAGGACGGTGCCGTCCACCGCGATCGGCGAGGAGTAGTCGACGTTGGGAAAGCCGCCCGTGGGGCCTCCGAGACGCGGCAGCCGCTCGCGGTAAACCATCTCGCCGGTTTGGGTGTCGAGGGCCATGAAGATGCCGCCCGACGCCCAGTAGAGCGCGCCGTCGACCAGCACCGGAGTGGTGATGCCGGCGCGCACGCTCTTCTTCCACAGGATGTGAGACTCCGTCACGTCACCCTGACCGCCGATCTGGATCGCAAGGGCCTGGCCGGCCCGGCTGCCTACCTGGTAAACGACCTCGCCATCGATCACCAGGCTCGGCGAGGTAGCGTCGTCGATCGGGCTCGTCGCGAACCACAGGGTCTCGCCGGTCTTGGGGTCAAGGCCCATGACCTTGGAGGGCCCGCTCACAAGAACCTGCGTGCCCGCGGCGCCGCGATAAACCGCGGGGGTCGACCACGAACGTGCCAGCTTGTCGTATTGAACCGACCACAAAAGCTCGCCGCTCAGCTTGTCGAGACCGACGACCTTGCGATCCAAGACCCCGGCGTTGACCACCAAGACGTCGCCCACCAGCACCGGGCTCGAGGCGTCGCCCCACAGATCGGGATCCGTCTGGGTGCCGAGATTCCGCTGCCAAAGCCGCTGGCCGTCGGCGTCGAAGGCGAAGAGACCCGAGCGCCCGAAGAGCGCATAGATGCGGTCGCCGTCGGTCACCGGGGTGCTGGTGGCATAGCCGTGCTGGGTGATGAAGCCTTTGTAGGGGTTCACGTCGCCGCCGGACTCCACCGACCGACGCCAAAGCTCCTCGCCGGTGGACCGATCGTAGGCCAGCAGATGGCGCACCAGCTTCTTGGGGTCGCCGGGCGCCTCGAGGGCGATGCCGTAACCCGTGTAGGCGGTGAGGTAGACGCGGTTGCCGTTGACGATCGGAGAGGAAACTCCGTGTCCGGGAAGGAGAGTGCGCCAGGCGAGGTTTTTCTCGAGCGAAAACTCGAGGGGCACTCTGGGGCCTCCGACCGTGCCTTGGCCCGCCGGGCCGCGAAATCGGTTCCAGTCGGCGGCGGCCTCGGTGGCGCCGAGGCTCAGCAGCATGGCGAAGCAGATCAGGTGTCTCATCATCAGGGGCTCCAATTCAGTGCATGGCGCCGGCTACGGAGACCTCCAGGCGGTTGGCCCGGCCGGCTTTTACGGGTTCGGGTTCCTGAGGCGCTTCGCAACGCTCCGCCCGCCAGATGTGGCGCCGGTGGGCAGATAGAGCCCCAGGACCCCTCCTGGGGATTAAATATCCCCATCCCGAAGAGCCCCTGAGAAGCGACCCAAGACCTTCTCTCGCGGACCCGATTCGGACCTCAACGTGGCTCGCCGAAGTGACTTCCAGGAAATCTCAGCGCGCCGTGAAGGGAATCGAGCCCCCGCGTCGTGTCTCTCGGTAGAGTGACTACTACTACTTCAGGAGAGACCATGCCCCAGTCCCGCCCGCTTCCCCGAGTCAGCCTCCCGGCCTTTCTTCCCCTGACGTTGACGGCCTGCCTGCTGGCCGCCTGCACGGCCCCGGCAGCGGCCTCGGGCCGGCCCGATCCGAGCTTCGGAATGGGCGGATGGGCGCCCGTCAGTGACCCGGGATCCGAGCTCACCGCCGTTGCCGAGGTGGGCGGCACGCCGTCTGATCCCCTGCGTCTGCTCGGCGCCGGCTCCTCCGGAGGACCGGTGGTGGAGGTCCGGCGCTTCGAGCTCGACGGCTCTCTCGACCCGAGCTTCGGCACCTTCGGCGTCACCTCGTTCCTCGTTCCGAGCGCCAGCGATGCCGAGGTGGTGAAGCTGCTCGACGTCCCCTTTGGCTCGGGCTATTTGGTTCTGATCAAAGCGACCCGAGCCCTCGACCAGGAAGGCGTGCTCGCCCGCATCCTCGCCGACGGAACCCTGGACGCCGCCTGGGCCAGCGGCGGCTTCCTGGAGCTCGACGCGTTCGGCCCCCACGCCGTGACCGATATGGAGCCCTGCTGCGAACCGGGCATCGTGATGATCTCCGGTCAGGGCGCTTCCTTTATCGGCGACTATGAGGCCCTGGTGCGGTTCGTCGACGCGCCGGCCGGCAGAACGGTGAGGGGCCATCTCTGGGGCGAGTCCGGCACCCAAGAAGCGGCTTTCGGGGTGGCCCGGATGTCGGGCTTGTCTTACGGCGCGCTCTACGCCGCCGATCTCAGCCCCGACACCGTCGGCGGCTATCGCAACGACTATCCCGGAAACAACGCGTGGTCCGACGAGATCGCGGCGCCCGGAGAGGCTCGCCAGCCGCGGGCCGCGGCGGGCGCAGGCAGCCGATTTGTCGGCGCGTCCTGGGTGGCCTTCGGGCCCGCGGGCCGACCCACTCAGCTCTCCGCGTGGCGCATCAGCGGCTTTCAGATCGAGCCCGACAGCAACTTCGGGACCGGCGGCCAAGTCACGATTCCCGTCGCGCCGAACGGCTTGGGCTATGACGCCCTGCGGCCCGAAGAGATCCTCTCCGCCCCCGGAGGCTTCCTCATCGCCGCCACCCAATTCGGCGCCCCCGGCGGGCCGCTCCGGAGGGTCCAGATCCTGGCCGTTGACCCGGACGGTCGCCCGCTTTGGGAGGGCCCTCCGCTGCTCGGTCCCAGCTCGGATCGCGACCACGAGGCCCGCGACATGGTCACCCTTTCCGACGGGCGGCAGCTGCTCGCCGTGACCGCCACCGAGCGAGCGAACCCGTCCAGCGTTCGAGGCTGGCTGCTCGCGACGCAGACGCCGGAGATACTCCGCGATGGCTTCGAGTCTGGCGACCTGACCGCCTGGGGCGCTTCGGTCGGCGGCCCGTAAGCCTCGGCGCAGCGGCTGCGGGCCGCGATCTCCTCCTCGCCCCTGATTAATTACGCTTGGGAGCCCGCGCCGCCGGGCGGCGCCGCTTCGGACGCCTCGGTCGC
>JBCCLG010000362.1:0-5910 GCA_039027015.1 Acidobacteriota bacterium
CTCGATCCACCCGGGTCGTGAAGGTGAAGGATCGGGTGCCGCCGAATGCATCGGTGGCAAAAACGACGTTGGACGGCTCCGCGGGCACGCCGTCCACCAGCGCGCGCACGAAGAGGCGCTTGCCCGAGCTCAGGCCGGGCGCGACGTAGGCCTCCGCCGTGAACGAAATCGCCACCTCCGTGCCGTCCTGCTGCGCCACAAAGGAGCTCGACATTTGGGTGCCCGGCACCGTCGGCTCCCGGCGCTCTTCCTGGCCGATGAAGGTGGTCTTGCGGATGTTGACGAACTGCCAGGCGCGGGTCTCGAGCCACGGACCGGTCCAGCAGGCGGGAGCGATATCTCCCGGAACGCACTGCGGCGTGCCGAGCCGGGTTTCGGTGCGCACGCTCATCGCGTCGTGGCGCGGCGGAGGTGGCGGGGTGGCGCCACCCGTTTCGTTGCGGGCGGCGTGGACTTCGAGTGGCGACGACTCGTCCGCGGCGACCCAGGGGACGGCCGTGCAGGCGAGAAATACGACAACGAGAATCGAGCAGAAAGCGGGGATCCGGGGCGATGAGGCGAGCATGGCGAACTCCTTGAGTTTCGAAACGTGAGAAAGCGCGCGGGATCGGAGGCCCGAAGATCGACGGGCTGGCCCCGCGCGGGGTTCCTGGTTCGGCTGAGAAGCCCGGAGACCGGGCCGCTCACTCCAAGATCGCAAAGCGCATGCAAAGCCCATCAAGCTTCTCGTCCGCCTCTCTCGGCCTTCGCGGATCCGAAACTGGATCCGACAGCGGCTCCTCGCTTGGGAGAGGAGGTGATTCACGGTCTAGACTGCCCTCCTGTCTCCTGACCGCGTTCGACGAGGGGCTGGGCTCCCAGATCTTTATCGTCGGCGGCTTCATGACCCTGAACGATTTGAGGAATCAATCTCTGGTGCGCTGGGACGGTGGGCAGCTGAGCCGAGTCGGCGATCCGGATCCGGGACTCGGATTACCGGTCTTTGGCCCCTCGGGTTTGAACGTTCGCCCGGAAGGTCAAGAGAGGGTGCTCTACGGTTTCGGCGGATCTATCGTCGTGCCGGGCGGCGATCCCCAGGGCACCACATTGGCCCGCTTCGACGGCTCGGCCTGGGGAACTCACCCCGACTCCCCTCCGCACCCTGGCCCAGTGGGACGGAACTGTCTGGTCGCAGATGGGCCAGATCCTGACCGAGGAGAGCCCCAGGGGCTTCGTGATTTTTGACGACGGAGGCGGATTGGACCTCTACGTCACGGGTAACTTCGACTTCTTGCCGCCCGAGGTGGCCAGGAGGGTAGGGCGTCTGGACTGCGGCGGCCTGGCGACTGTCTTCTCGGACGAGTTCGAGTCGGGGGACACCAACAGCCGGTCGGCGACCGAGCCCTGAGGGCGCGGAGGCGGGCGCCCTGGATTGAAGAGCTGGCCGCCCTCGGCGATCCCGAAGCCCTCGGCTGGATCGAGTCTTAGCGCGGGCGCTGACCTCGCTGCCCTACCCCAAGCTACCGGGCAATCCGCCTGGGCGCCCCGCGGGCGCGATCTGTGGATATCGGAGCCGTAGAGAAGTGGCCTGAGCGTCACGGGCGGTGAGCGCGCGGCGATTTCAGGTAAATAGACATTACTATCGACACTTATAGTCAAATTAATAATATAATTAGACTATTTAAGGCAAGAGAGGTGGCCTTTCTCACAACCCGAGAGCTCGCCGGCACCCATGGCCTTGGGACCCGCGGCTCTACCGTTCGTCCAAGGAGACTCTCATGGCGATCCCTTCACTCTCTCACCGCTCCGCTTCGAGGGGCTTTCTCCTAAGCCTCGCGGCGCTCGCCGCGCCGATTCTCGCCTCCGCCGACGGCGGCGGCGTCACCTTCACCGACCTCGTCGAGCAGGGGCAGATCGGCATCGACTACGCCAGAGCTCCCTCCGCCTCGATCGCGGTCATGGACGCGCTCCGCCAGGGCTCCTTGACCGCTCCGGTGGACCCCGCGGTCGTCCCTACCCTGCCCTACAACAGCAACGGCCAGCCCGGTATCGCGATCTTCGACCACGACCTTGACGGCGACCTGGACCTCTACGTGACCAACGGCCCGGGAGCGGCCAACAGCCTTTACTCCAACCAGCTGCAGGAGACCGGCAGCCTCCGCTTCGTCGACCGGGCGCTCGAGGCGGGGGTCGACGCCACGGGCCAGGACAGCTCAGGCGTCTGCTTCGGCGATACCGACAACGACGGCGACGAGGATCTTCTGGTGCTCGGCCTCGATGAGCCCAACCGATTTTTTGAGAACCTGGGCGACGGCACTTTTGCCGAGCGAACGACCAGCGCCCTCGCGGCGGGAGACGAGGCCTCGGCGTCCTGCGCCTTCGGCGATATCGACGCCGACGGCCTGCTCGACGTGGTGATCGGCAACGCCTTCAATCACGAGAGCCTGATCCCGTGTTTGGTCGAGCCCTTCGGCCTGACGCAGCACAACCAGCTCTTCCGCAACCGGGGCGGCAACGCCTTTGATGAGGTGAGCGGCACCTCGGGCATTCAGGACCTGACCGGCTTTGTGCCCGAGACCCCCGGCGGCGCCGGCATCACCTGGGCCGTGGCGATGGTCGACGTCGACCTCGACGGCGATCTCGACGTGGTCTTCGGCGACGATCAATGCGGACTGCTCGAGCCGGTCTACGGCGGCGTGGCGGATCGAGGCTTTCTTCACATCCTCATCAACGACGGCGCCGGCCAGTTCACCGACAGGCCGATGCTCGACGGCCCCTACCCCTCGAGCTCATGGATGGGCCTCGGAGCCGGCGACCTCGACTGCGACGGAACCCTCGACCTCTTCGGCTCGAATTTTGGCGACTATATGGATCTGGCCACCAACCAGGCGTATTTCTTCGGCCAGCAGGCCACGCGGCCGGTCTTTGGCCGGGGCGACGGCGAGTTCGAGGATCGCGGCGTCGGCGGCATCGGCGCCTCGGTCTTCGGCTGGGGCAACGGCGTTTTCGACTACGACAACGACGGCGATCAGGACGTGATCTATCAAGGCGGTCTCGACTTCGCGATCATGGTGCCCGCGGATAATCCGGGAGCCCTGCTGCAGAACCAGGGCTGCACCGGCGAGTTCACCTACGACGCCGGGGCGATCGAGAAGGATCACCGGCGCCGGGTGGTGCAGGGGTTGGCCCTCGGAGATCTCGACGGCAACGGCTTTGTGGACATGGTCAGCGTGTCGAGCTTCGACCTCGACGAGTCGGTGCCGCTGGTGCTCGGCTCCGGATCCTGGGGCTCCGACTTCGACTCAACGGCCACCCTGGGGGTGACTTGGGACTTCACGCCCGAGGGCCTGGTGTGGCGCGGCGTCGAGCGTCTGCCCGGCAGCCTCGCGGTCGAGATGTCGAGCGGCGACAACGGCAACCGCTCCGCGACGATCCGGGCGATCGGCAGCGTGGGCCTCACCGCGGAAGGGCGGGTGAACCGCAGCGGGATCGGCGCCGTTCTGCGCTTCACCCCCAAGGGAGGCCAAACCGTTCTGGCGCCGGTGGAGGGCGGCTCGAGCTTCGCCTCCCAGCACGCCCTGGAGAAGACCTTCGGCATGGCGAGCGCCCGCTTCGGCAGCCTCGACATCCTGTGGCCCGGCGGAACGCGCAACCGCCTCGAGGGCGTGAAGGCCGGCGAGCGCCTGTTCGTTCCCGAAATCCCGTGCAGCTACGACGCCGACTGGCCCAGCGGGCGCGACTTCCGCCGCTGCGTCAAGCGCTCGCTCACCGATCTCGTGCGGGAAGACGTGATCGATCGCCGACTGGCGTTCCGGCTCTTCCTGAGCATGCAGTGGGCCTACTGGCAGGCCCGCTGATCTCCCGCGGCGCGGGCTGAGGCGGGTTCTCGGCTGGAGAACCCGCCTCGAGCGCCCGGCCCTCAAGTCGAGGTCGAGGTCGAGGCACCCTCGCGGGTACAATCCTCCTCTCGGCTCGCCGCGGATTCGGCGAGCCAGCGACCTCGATGATGGACCAGCACGAGCCGAAATCGGCCAGCCCCGAGCCCGCCAGCGAATCGAGTCGACCCGGCTTGACGCCGGCCGAGGAGCCCACCCAGCGCCCCCGGAGCGGGATGCTCAAGGCCTGGGCGGTGCCGCTGGTGGCGGTGACGCTGATCCTCGGTCTCGGGACGCCCGCCCTTCTTCAATACAACGTCACGTGGGATGAGGCCCTGGGCGACCTGTTCTACGGACAGCGCTACCTTTCCTTTTTTCTCACCTTCGACGAGACCTACCTCGACTACCGCTCCAGGCCCTACCCCGAGGGCCATCGGCCCAACCTCGAGCTGTCGCCGAACGCCGGGCGGACGTGGGAGTACTACCCCTTCGCCAACACCCTCGCCGCGGCGACCTCGCGGGTGCTGTCGGGCCGGCTCGGCCTGCTCGATTCCTTTGACGGATTCCACGCTTTCAACCTCCTCCTCGCCAGCCTCTTCGCGCTGATTTTCTTCCCGTTCCTAGAGCGCCGCTTCGGCTGGGTCGCGGCGACCTCCGCCCTCGGCTTTTTGTTTTTGATGCCGCGCGTTGTCAGTCACATGATGGCGAACATCAAGGATTTCCCCCTGATGGTGCTCTTCAGCCTGACCGCCATGGCGTTTCTCACGGCCTATGAGCGAGGCTCCGCCAAGGGCCTTCTGGCCTCGGGAGTGCTGCTGGGCATGAGCCTGGCCACCAAGGCCAACGCCTGGTTCTTTCCGGCCATCCCCGGCCTGATGCTGCTCCTGGGCGGCTGGCCAAGAGCCTGGCTCGGACGCCGGCGGCTCCTGATTCTCACCCTGATCGGGGCAGGCCTCCTGGGCCTGGCGGTGATGGTCGTGCTGTGGCCCTACCTATGGCCCGACCCGATCGGCCGATTCGGCGAGCACTTCCGCTACATTTACTTTCGCAAAGGCCTGACCCGTCCCGAGAGCGAGGCTCCGGCCTTCCTCCAGCTTCTGCTGACCACCCCGCCGATCATCCTGGGAATTTTCGCGGTCGGCCTCGTGCCCTGCTGGCGGGCGATCCGGCGCGGATCGAAGGCGGCCCTGATGCTGCCGATCTGGATCGCCGTGGTGATGGGGCGCTATCTGCTGCCCCAGGCCACCAATTTCGACGGCGTCCGCCACTTCTTAGAGGTCCTGCCCCCGATCGCCGCCATCGCCGGCCTGGGCGTCGGCTGGATCTTCGAGGGCGCCGCGAGGCGGCTGCCCGCGGGCCGAGCGCGCCCGGCGCTGGCGGTCGCGGGAACGGCCCTGGTTTTGCTGCCGCCGGCCGCCGCCGTCGCCGGAACCCACCCCTTCCAAGTCTGCTATTGGAACGCGCTGACCGGAGGTTTCGCGGGCGCCCGCGACGCCGGCAGGGCCCAGGCCAGCGACTATTGGGGCATGAGCTATCGCCTGGGCATCGATTGGCTCAACCACAACGCCCCGGAAAACTCCCTGGTGGTCGTGCCGGTAGCGGGCCACGCCGTCAGGCTGGTGGCGCCGGAGAGACTGCGACCCGACCTGAGGCCCTTTGAACTCCAGGGCCACTTCGCCGACTTCGACCTCCGCCAGCTGAGGAGGGAGGGTCCGACCGTCCAGAGGCGAGCGGTGCTGGTGATGTTTGTCGAGCGGCGAGACTGGATGACCGGCCTCATGCGCCACTGCCTGGAGAATCTCGAGCCGCTTGAGGTTTGGACCCTCGAGGGCGCGCCGGTTCTCTCCATCTACCACTACGCCGACTCGGTTTGGCAGCGGAGCGCCGACGGCGAAGGCTGGGAGCTCAAGCTCCTTCCGAGGATCCAGGGAGCCCCTGCCGGCAGGGTCGACGATCTGGGCGAAGGCGCCGAGGGCTCCGCGGTGGATCGCCCCTGAGATGACCTACCTCCTAGGCCGCGGCGCTCTCCTGATGCTTCTCGCGTGCGCCCTCTGGC
>JBCCLG010000363.1:0-5905 GCA_039027015.1 Acidobacteriota bacterium
GGAGCGCAGCAGGGTGACGCCTCCGCTCGGCGGCGATCCGGGGAAATAAACCAGGGCGCCGAGGCGCGCCAGCCGCGCGGGGCCGCGCAGGCGAAGGCTCGGGGTCGACTCGTTGTCCCAGCGCACCGCGGGCCCCGTGACGCGGTAGCTCGCGGCGGAGCCCGGGCCAGAATCGAGCTCGCCCTCGACGGAGATCCTCGTGATCAGGCCCGTGGCGCCGCTCGAGTCGACATAGCGGTATTCGTAGAGCGCCTCATACACCGTGGCCTGGCGCCAGCTGGTGCTCAGAAAACCCGAGGACACCGGCTCCGCGGCTTCGGTCGAGACCAAAGAAAGCCTCAGGAGCCCCGCGGCGCGGAGGTCCTCGCCGGCCTGGCGCAGGCGACCCTGCAGGCCCTCGACGGCGCCGCGAACCGCCGCTGGACCCGCTCCCCACAGCTCGAAGCGCAGCCGCGCCTCGAGCCGTCCGCCCGTGGCGGCCACGGAGCCCAGGGGGCCGAACGACTCGCGCCCCCTAAGGTGACCCAGGCCCACCGTGCGCTCGCGCACGGCGTCGAAGCTCAGGCTGCCGGCGGGCAGAGAACCCGCCGCGGGCGGAAGGGCCGCGTGCAGCTCCACCGCGCCCCGGAGTGAGGCCACGGCTGCGTCGAGGGTGGGTCTGCCGTCGGCAGAAATCGTTGTGGGCGACACCTTGAATTTTCTTTATCGTGCAGTTTTTGGGCGCACTTCTCCTGCTGGACTCTCGAGGAGCCCGCGAGCGAGAAATTTCCTGAGAGAGCTCTCGTATCAGAACCCTTTTTTCGCCCCCCCCAGGAGAGGCTCAAGTCCGTGTTCAGGGGGTAGTGCAGGGGTTTGTGAAAGCGTTACAGAATCGTAAGAGAAATCGTAAGAAACTTTCCTGGGCTCCCGCAGGGGGCCTGGAAAAGGCTTCTTTAACCCGTGGAAATGGAAAGCGTCGCGCCGGCCGGGTCAGGCCCGGGACCGGAAAAGTGATCTTTCAGGAGTTCTTCGGGAAGCCGGCGGTCAGAGCTCTCTCGAGCGCCAGCGAGCCCACTTGGAGAGCGCGGCGGTGGTGAACTGCCAAATCACCAGTCTTTTGCCCGACAGCCCGTTTCCGCGCAGGGCCAGGGCGTCGAGCTGGGCGGACGGCCTGCCCCCCGGCACCGTGACGGCGTCAACCCGGAAGCCCAGGCGGGCGAGAAGGGCGTCCTGAAAGCCGTGCTCCAGACCGCCGAAGCTGTCTCCGATCAGCAGGATGGGCGAGTCGGTGTCGACCAGGCTCCACTTCTCGCCCTCGATGCGGGACCGGCGCACCAGAAAGACCTCCGGCGGCGCGTCCGGCGGCAGAACGCCGAAGTTCACCAGCTGATTGGTGATACGGCCGCGGCGGGTGGCGGTCATCCAGCGGCGGTGGACGACCGCCTGGCCCTCGCGCCGCCGCAGCTCTTCAAACCACGGGAAGCGCTCGATGCGGCTCGCCACCACCCCGGCGGCGACGTGGGAGCCCAGCGCCGACCAGTGGCGGTCCTGGTAGCGGTAGAGAAGGCCGATGGAGGAGGGGCCGACGGCTCCTTCGGGGACGGGGAGCTGAGCCTCGGGCACGGCCGGCGGATCGAGAAAGGTCGGCAGGAGATCGAGCACCTCGACGCCCTCGCGCTCGAGCGCGAGGTAGAAGGCGCGGAGGCGCCAGTCGAGGTAGGGGGGAATGCTCCCGCCCTCGGGAGCGCTCTCGAGGGCTCGCCTCGGGTAGACCGCGGCCATGGGCGGAACCGGCACGACCACGAAGTCGATGCCCCGCTCCCGAAGCTGGCGCGACACGTCGACCAGGACCTCGAACGGCCCGAGGGGCGGGCCTTCGGGTCGAGGCTCGGCGTGGAGCCGGGTGAGCTCGTCGTCGTGAAGGGCCTTCTGGCCGTTGGCGGTGCGCAGGATCCCGGGGCCGGCGCCTGGATAGCGGTCCACCGTCGCCAGGTCCTCGTACCAGTCCTGCCAGGCGCCGAGCTCCTCCTTCGCCTGGTCGAGCTGCCGGATCAGCCGCTTCTGCCGCTCGCTGGCGGCCTCCTCCGCGGCCGCCGGCGAGAGCGGGGCCTCGTCGGCGCGAAGCCCGAGGAAAACGGCCGAAGCAAGAAGAGCGCTCGCGGCGAGCGTCATAAGCGCCATGGCGACGGGCGTGGCCGCGGGGGCCGGCTGGGCAGCTCCGCGCTTGGCAGGCGCGGGCCCGGGGTCAGCGGACGTCATAGCTTCTCGCCCACAGCGGCGCGCCCCTGAGGCCCACGTCGTCCACCCAGCAGGTGCGGTCGAGGCGCTGCTCGGCGGGCAGCTCGCCGACTTCGAGATCGACCACGTCGCCAACCTCGAGGCGGGCGGCCCCCGTGGCCGCGAAGTTCCGCCAGCCGACGTGGGCGACGTCGAAGCGGCGAGCGGGGTCGTCGAGGGTCTGGTAGCGCACGATCATCAGGCAGTCCGCGTAGTCGTCGCGGGTCGGCGGATCGCTGAGCGCCACCACCCGGGCGGCGAGGGAGCCCGAGATCGGCGCCTGGTCGGCGTCGTCGTCGTCCGCGGCGGCGTCGAGGTCGCTCAGCCGGATGGCCTGCCAGTCGTCTTCCGCGAAGCGAAAGCTGCGCTGGGTCATGACCCACACCACGACGTCGGCGGCTTCCAGGCGAGGGCGCTGGGCGTTGAGCAAATTCTGCAGCTGGCGGGTGCCCGCCGCGGGGGAGGCGATGAGGTCGACGGGCTGATTCAGCTCGTAGGCGAGGCGCTCGGCAAAGCCGGCGCCGCGTCCGAGGCCCAGCCTGGGATCGCTGAACACCAGAGTGGAGCTGTCGCCGATCACCAGGACCTTCGACGCCTCCTGAAGGGGCTTTTGGCCCTCGCGGGTGCTGACCACCTGCCAGATCTCGAGGCTCATGGGCGGGCGAGACCGCGGACCGCCGGAATCCGTGCCGGAGTCGAGGAGGCCATAGAGGTCACCGTCGGCCTCGAGGCGGACCCGCCGCGAGTCGAAAATCGGTTCGCGCGCCGGCTCGTCCGGCGCGATGGCCGACGCGACGCCGCGGGCTACCCGGTGCATGCCCGCCCAGCTCCAGTGGCTGTCGGCCGGCAGGAAGACCTCGGCCCCTTCGGCCTGACCCTCGAGGAGGATGGGCAGCGGATCGATCACCTCGACCCCCGCCGCCCGGAGCGACTCGAGGAGGGGGCCGACCGCCGGATCGTTGGCCTCGCCGCCGCCCGGCGCGGTTTTGAAGACCCTTTCGGGATAGACCGTCGCTTTGGTCGGCACCGGCACGAAAAGGAGGCGCGTGCCGCGCTCGCCGAGCTCCCGGCTGAAGTCCGCGATGGCGCGCCCGATGCGGTCCGCGCGGCTCTCCTCGGCGCCGCGCCGGGCGTCGTCCGCGAAGCCGCGGCCGGCGACAAAGCGCAGGGCCGGCCGGTAGAAAAGCCATCGGCGCTGGCCGAAGACCACCTTGGAGGACCCGCGCTCGACGGCTCGATCGACTCTCGGGGTCCACGCGCGCCGGCCGAGCTCGCCGATCCACGACCGGCGATCCATGCGCGACTCGAGGGCCCGGAGGCTGTCGTGGCCGGGCATGGCGCTCAGGAGCTCAAGAACCGTCGGGCGGCCGTGAAGGCGCAGGTCGAGAAGGGCCTGGGCGAGAGGCGGGGTGAGCAGAATCACCAGCATCGCGCCCACGAAGAGCCGCGCCGCCGCGGGCTCGCGGCCCGAGGCCGACTCCGGGGGAGGAGGCGCTGCTTTGTGGGAGGTGCTCATCGGGGGCAAGGGATCGATCAGAACTGGAAGTAGAGGAAAGGATTATGACTCTGGACCGACATTTCGAGCAGGCTGAGCGCGAAGAGCAGAACCGTTCCGAGCCGAAGAGCCTCGGTCCGCCAGGGGCCGCCGGCGTCGTCCCAGGCCCGCGACACCCAAATTTGGGTGCGCGGCAGGATCCAGGTGGTGAGCGCGCACACGAGGAGGATCGCGACGCCGAAATCGCCCGAGGCAAAGCCCCAGGCCACGGTCGATCCGGCGGTGGGGGGCACCAGACCGAACATGCAGCCCAGGTAGGTCGCGGCTTGGGGCAGGCTTTCGGCGCGAAAGAAGACCCAGCCGATGAGCACCAGAACGAAGGTGAAGGCGGTCCGCGCGGCGCCCAGGGCCCGCGGCGCGGCTCTCGACGAGCCGCTTTTTCCGGTGCCGAGGGCGCGCTCCAGGGCGAGCAGCAGGCCGTGGTAGCCGCCCCACACGACGAACTGCCACTGGGCCCCGTGCCACAGCCCGCCCAGGAGCATGGTCAGGCCCAGGTTGACGTAGGTGCGGAGGCGTCCGCGCCGGTTGCCGCCGAGGGGGATGTAGAGGTAGTCGCGCAGCCAGGTCGAGAGGGAGATATGCCAGCGGCGCCAGAACTCGGTGATCGACCGGGCGCGATAGGGCGAGCGAAAGTTCTCGGGAAAGCGGAAGCCGAGCATCAGGCCGAGGCCGATGGCCATGTCGGAGTAGCCGGAAAAATCAAAGTAGATCTGAAAGGCATAGGCCACCACGCCGATCCAGGCGAGGTACCAGGGCGGTGCGGCGGCAGCGAAGATATCGTCGGCGAGCAGCCCGACGTTGTTGGCGAGAAGGATTTTCTTGGCGAACCCGAGGGCGAAATAGGAGAACCCGCGCGCCAGTTTCTCGATCGTGTGGGAGCGCTGGCGCAGCTGCTCGGCCAGGTCGCGATAGCGGATGATCGGTCCGGCCACGAGCTGCGGAAAGAGCGAGACGTAGGCGGCGAAATCCGCGAAGTCGCGGGCTTCTCGGGCGTCTCCCCGATAGAGGTCGATGGAGTAGGACATCGACTGGAAGGTGTAGAAAGAAATGCCGACGGGAAGCGCTACGGAGAGAACCGGCAGCAGCTCGCCGTGGCCGGATCCGGCCGAGAGGAAGGTCCCGAAGACGCCGTTCAGGGTCTCCGCCAGCAGCGTCCAGTACTTGAAGAAACCGAGTAGCGAGAGGTTCACCGCCACCGAGGCGATGAGCGCCCGTTTGCGCCACGGATCGCCGCTCGGCCGGCCGGCGATGATCCGTCCGCAGCGAAAGTCGATCAGCGTCGAGCCGAGCATCAGCAGGACGAAGGCGGGGTTCCACCAGCCGTAGAAGACGTAGCTGGCCACAACCAAAAAGACCCCGCGGGCCCGCGAGGAGTCCACCCGACTCCCCCCGAGAGCCGGGAGCCCCAGCAGGTAGTAGCCGAGCAGCGCCGCCGGCAGGAAATAGAAGACGAAAATCTGGGAGGTGAAGACCATCGACCCGCCCCGCGGCGCGCGGGGCTCCTCGGGGGCTTGGTTAGGACCCGCGGAGAATCTTTTTCATGTCCCGCCCGCGGGCCACCTCGTCCACCAGCTTGTCGAGATAGCGCACCCGCTGAGTGAGAGGATTCTCAACCTCCTCCACGCGAACGCGGCAAATCACCCCGGTGATGAGGTGCGCGTTCTCGTGCAGCCGGGCCTCCGCGAAGAATTCCTCGAAGCTCGTTCTTCCCGAGATGTGCTTCTGAAGCTGGTCCTCATCAAAGCCGGTGAGCCACTGGATCACCCGATGAAGATCGTCGACGGAGCGACCCTTCTTCTCGACCTTCGCGACGTAGTGGGGGTAGACGGAGCTGAAGGTCATCCGCGCGATGCGCTCATCTTGGCTGGCTTTGGCCATCTCTCTTCCTAGACTTTCATTCTGGATTGCTGGTCTCGAAGAAAAGCCCGGGGCCGGGGGCCGGCCCGCTAGGTGCCGAGTCGGCCCCGGTAGAGCGCGATCCGCCTTTCGGCTCGGGCCGCGTACTGGGCTTTCTCTTCGTCTCTGAGGTTGGGATCTCCCTCGAGTTTTGCGAGAACGGCGCGAAACGCGTCCGCGGCGGCGGCGTAGTCGCCC
>JBCCLG010000364.1:0-5904 GCA_039027015.1 Acidobacteriota bacterium
GGCATCTACGAGACGGGCGGGTTTCAGCACGCCGATCAAGCCCGCGACATCGTGTGGCGCGACGGGTATTTCGTCCGCTGGCCCCAGAGCTGACCCCGGCCTGCGCCTCTGAGCTCAGCCGACAGAGCCGCACTCAGCGGGTTCAAGAAGCAGGGGCCGCACAGTGCGCGACGATCGCCTGCAGGCTGCGCTCGACGAGAGCCTGATTGCTCCCCGATCGCTCGACCGCGGCGTAAAGCACCAGTTCGGTCTTCTCGATTCGGTACAGAAAATGATGGATCGGCGTGGCCCTCACGGCCAAAGCGTCGGCCCGCTGGCCGCTCCCGGCGCGGCGCAGCAGATCGTCCTCGAGACGAAGAACTCGCGCGAAGCGTGCGGCGACGTCGTGCGCTTTTTCGCCGCCGATGCGCCCTGCGGTGTAGAGGTGCTTCTGAGGATCGAATTCCGAGGAGAGCAGGGCTGCGGCCACGAAACCGTCGAGCCATTCGAGGCGGTCAAAAAGCGCGCGCAGCTCGAGACTCGCCTCGGCGACGGCCTCGCCGTCTCTCGCCGCTTCTTGGCCGCCCTCGGAGTCGCTGCCTGAAGCGTCCGGGGCGGCCTCCCGGAGCAGACGGGACAGCGCCATGCTGACGTTGGTCGTCGCAGCCGAGGGCGCGGGATCGAGGGTGACCTCGGCGTGCTGCCAGCCGATGATTCTAAGCGCCGCGGCGTCTCCCGACAGCTCGCCCTGCTCGGCGTAGACGAGCTCTCCCCGGAGGAAAATCAGCACCCCACGAATCGAGCCCGAGCGGGCTCTAAAGGTGCAGCTCTTGCTCTCGGTCTCGATGAGCTCGAGGAAGCTTCGCAGGGCCACCTCCCTCTGCTGCCCAAACTCGTCCTGGAGCAGATGCCGATCGATCGCTGCGGTCAGCTGATCGAGATCGAGCGGCTTGTCGAGCACCTCGAGGGCGCCCAGGGCCTCCGCGCGCTGGCGCTGGGTTTCGGTGAGATAGGCGCTGAACAGAAAGACGCCGGCCTTGATTTCCTCGCCGCGCATCCGCTGGAGCAGCTCGAAGCCGTCTCCCCCGGGCATGCGCACGTCGCTCATCACCAGATCGATCGCGCCCGTCCGCAGGGCCGCGAGCGCTTCGTCCCGGCTGCTCGCCGTCACCACTTCGATCGAGGGTCTCTCGAGCCTCAGGTGGTCGGCCAGGCTGCGGCGCAGCACGGGCTCATCGTCTACCAGAAGCAGTCGGCGCCGGGTCATGAAGTCTCCTCGCTGTCTGGGCCGAGCGTCGGTTCGGGGGGCCTTGGGAACGCGAGCGGCAGCCTGACCAGGGCGGTGGCGCCTCGGCCTTCGCGGCTCTGCAGCTCGATCTGCCCGCCCATGGCCGTCAGCAGCCGACGCGAGAGAACCAGGCCCAGGCCGGTACCGCCCTCTTTGTTGGAGTGAAAGGGCTTGAAGAGGTCCGCCTGCTGGGCCGGGGTCAGGCCGACACCGCGATCCTCGACCTCGAGAACAACGCCGGAAGAATCGTCGCGGGTGCGCAGGGTCAGGGCTCGATCCGGCTGATCCTCCATGGCCTCCAGGGCGTTGGTGGTGAGGTTGATCAAAACCTGATGGAGGGCCCGCGCGTCGGCGCGCACGTCGCCGAGATGGCGCATCTCGAGCTCGAAGGAGACGTCGGCATGACTCGGCTTCAGGAGGCGCACGAAAGCGTCCAGGAACTCGTGGAGATCGAGAGGGGCGGCGGTCACCCGGTCGCGGAAGGAGAAGGAGCGCAGAATCTCCAGCTGGTATTCCATGCGCTCGACCTCGCCTAGCGCGTCGTCGAGATACTCGGCTGCGGACTCCGGTGCGAGCTGCTGGCCGTGATCCTTGAGCAGCCTCAGCAGGGTTTTGAGATTGTTGACCGGATTGCCCAGCTCGTGGCGCACGCCGGCAAAGACCCCGCCGAGCTGCTCCATCGCGTTGGACGTCTGCGCCAGGCGCTCCAGGCGGCGATGTTCGGTGACGTCGCGCTGCACCGCCATATAGTGGCTGATCTCGCCGTCCTCTCCCCTCACCGGAGCGATGTACCAGCGCATCAGAAACTCTTCGCCGCTCTTGCGATAGTTGAAGGTCTCACCCTCGAAGACCTCCCCCGCCTCGAGGGTCGGCCTGATGCGGCGGATCACCTCCGGATCCGTGCGCTCGCCCTGAAGCGCGCGGGGAGTTCGCCCCAGGATCTCGGAGCGGCGATAGCCGGTCATCCGGCAAAAGGCCGGGTTGACCGCGACGATGCGGGGCCCCGGCCGCTCGAGGGTCGCTTCGGTGATCACGATGCCGTCGCGCGAGGACTCAAAAACCGCCTCGTAGACGCCGCCCGGCGGGTAGCCCGCGCCGGGCTCCGGGGCGTCCTTGAGCCCGGCGGGCAGCAAGTCGTCGACGGGATCGCGCAGCGGGCTCACTCCTCGGTGACCGGCAGGGCCCGCTGATTGGCCGCTTCGGCCGACGGTTCGTCCCGCAGGATTTCCGCGAGCTGCTCGGCGTCTATGGCCTGCACCGGCTGCGTCTCCGTGAGATGTCGGCGAAGGCCGCCGCGCTTCTCGAGATCGCGCAAGACCTGCCCGGCCGTCAACACGAACGCTTCTCGGGTGCCTCGGTCGTGAATCGCCTCGGTCTTGAAGTGCTGAACCACGCGCTCCTTGCCAAAGCGGTCGAGCACCTCCTGAACGGGTACCGCGTCGCCGGCGTCGCGCTTGTTGATCTGCAGGGTGACCGTGGTCTCGAGCTTCCAGCGCGCGAGCAAAACCTGCAGATTGGACCACTGCTCGAGGGTGCGCCCGAAGGCCTCGCGGGCGGAGTCGACCACGAAAATAATGCCGTCGGCGCTGCGCAGCAGACGAATCCGGCGATGCGCCAGGTCGGCCTGCCCGGGAACCGTGATCACTCTGCAAACGATCGGGCGGCCGTAGCGCACGCCGCCCTGATACTCCATCCAGTCAAAAAGGAGGGTCCGTCCGTTGTGAACCTCGGGCGACACCACCGGCCTTTCGAGGAGGCGGGAGAGACTTTGGATGGAGGCCGTCTTGCCGGAGAAAGGAGCTCCGTCATAGACGATGTGCAAGACGAGCTGTCCTGTGGCGGGATCGAAAAACGCCATAGAAATCGAGCGAATTGAAAAAGCGGAGGTGCGGAGTCGTACGCTAAGTCCCGAACGGCCGTCCGAGGCGGCCGGAGCCAAGGCGGCTGGTTTCAGGCCCTGCGCTGCGGGCGAGGTCCCGAGCCAAGGCCGCCTCTTGACAATCCCTGGGGCCGGATCAGACCACCAGTTCTGCGCTGTGCTCTCTCAGCTTGTGGCGAGCCAGAGCCAGGTTCGACTTCGCTCGATCGAACGACATGTAGATAAAAAGAGAAGAGCCGGTGCGCGGGAAGATCATGTGGTATTCAGAGCCCAGACTGATCAGCATATCTTCGATGTGATCGTCGAGACCGAGAGCGTTCATCACCTTCATTTTGGATCGCACGACCTCAGAGTTGCCCGCAGCGGCGATCTCGAGGTCGAAGCCGGCGCGTCCACCGGCCGTGCCGAGGCACATTCCGCTCTCGTAGTCAGCGAGGGCAACGCCCACGGCACCGTCGATCTGCATGCACCTGTCGAGAACTTCTTTGATATTGCTCATGCGAAACGTCTCCTAAAAGGAAAAACACGTAGATGCCGCCTGTCCCGTTGTCAACAGATCGGATCTTCGAGGCTTTCGGGGGTCGGAAGATCCGTCGTCAGGGCAGGATGCCCCGGGGATTTCAGGAGCCGAGGAAAAGCGTCCACACTCGCGGCGGCAGCGGTGGGATGAGAGAAATACGGCACCGGAAAACCAACTGCTCTCAGAATCTATCAGCTCCGAGCTTTCGAGCGACATGAAGGATTGAGGAAAAGGACTGGCCCCTGGAGTTTCGAGGGTTCAAGCACGCGTATCTTTACGGGATCTTCAGACTTCCAAAAAGCTGGCGAGAGAGTCTCCAGGCGACGCGCGGTCGGCTCGACCCTCCGATTAGACCCTCCTCTCGACCGCGGGAGGGCCATCGCATTACCATCCGGTATCGCCTTTCGAAAAATCAGTGCCTCAGACCTGCCTCACCTACCCGACCTACAGGGATCGATCGATCCAGGGAAGACACTCCATGAATTCTCACTACGGGACTCCCTCCTCCAAAAAACGCACCCTCTCGGTGCTCCTGGCCTGCCTTTTCGGCCTCGTCACCTGGGCTGGCCCGGCGTCCGCTCAAACCGAGACGGGCAACGGCTCCGGCCCCCTGCCCCTGCTGATCTCAGAAATCGTCGTGACCCCGACCTCCGGCGAGTACGTCGAGATCCACAACCCCAATTCACAGACCGTCGATCTCGACGATTACTACCTGACCGACGCCACCTTTCCGCCGGGCTCGCAGTTTTACTACAACCTGCCCGACATCGGCGCGGCTGCCGGCGGCGGCGGGTTTGGAGACTGGCACGCCCGCTTTCCGATCGGCGCCTCCATCGCCCCGGGCGAGACGCAGGTGCTCGCCATCAGCGAAGACTTCTCCACGACCTACACCACCGACCCCGATTACTTCCTCTACATCACGCTGCCCGACAGCCTCCAAGGGGGGAGCGAGCGCGGCGGCGCCACCGCGATGCGTGAAGCCTTTGCGGGCTCCATCAACGACCAGGGCAGCCTGACCAACAGCGGCGAGATCGTCATCCTTTACTACTGGGACGGCTCCTCCGACCTGGTGGTAGATGTGGACTATGCCGTGTGGGGCGACGCCGCCGAGGCGGTGGATAAGACCGGCGTCTCGATCGACGGCCCCGACGCCGACTCAGACGCCACCTCCTTCGCGCCCGACGTGGCGATCGCGTCCCAGGAGGTCATCAGCTCGGTCGCCCACCCCGTCGGCGGCTCCTTTGAGCGCCTCGACCCCACGGAAGGCCGCGAGACCCAGAACGGCTCCAACGGCTTGGGAGGCGCGAGCGAAACCTCCGAGGACGTCGACACCACCTGGCTCGTAGCGACCCTCGCCACGCCGGGTTCCTTCGAAAGCGCGCCGCTGGTGGTCAACGAAATCCACGCCGATCCGGACTTCGCCGGGGGCGACGCCAACGGCGACGGAACCGTGGACGGCAGCGAGGACGAATTCGTCGAGATCGTGAACGTCACCGACGCTCTCTTCGATCTCTCGGGTTTCGTGATCCGAGACTCCTTTTTCGATCGGCACGTTTTCCCGACGCCCACCGTTTTGGCGCCCGGCTGCTCGGTCGTGGTCTTCGGCGGCGGCACCTTGACCGGCCCGTTCGGCAACGCCCAGGCACAGATCTCCTCCACGGCTTTACTCAGCCTCAACAACGTGGGTGACGGCGTTTTCGTCAGCAACAACGGCCTTGCTCTTGACGCCCACGTTTACGGCAGCGAGGGCAGCAACAATCAGTCCTTGACGCGCGACCCCGACCTCACCGGCGGCTTCACCGAGCACACGACCGCCACCGGATCCGGAGGCGCGCTCTTCTCCCCGGGCACCCGCATCGACGGGTCGAATTTCGCGATCGACTGCGCCGTCGGACCCGGCGCTCCCGTCGAGATCTTCGAGATCCAGGGCGACGGCGACGCCTCTCCGCTCGCAGGCCAGATGGTGCTGACCGAGAGCAATATCGTGACGGCGGTGACCGTCGACGGCTTCTTCATCCAAACTCCGGACGCGCGCTCCGACAACGACGATCAAACGTCGGACGGTCTCTTCGTTTTCACCAATTCGGCCCCCACCGTCGCCGTCGGCGACGAGGTCGACGTTTTGGGCATGATCGAAGAGTTCTTCGCCCTGACCCGCTTCGCCGACGGGGGCCTTGCGCTCACGATCAACAGCAGCGCCAACGGCCTGCCCACCGCGGGCGACCTCGACGCCAGCAC
>JBCCLG010000365.1:0-5896 GCA_039027015.1 Acidobacteriota bacterium
CGCGCGAGTTCTGAGGAGCCGCGCGCAGTGCGCCCGGTGACGCAGCGCAGGGCGGGGTTAGGCAGCGCCTTGAGAGCCCGAGCCGTGCCCGACGATCTAGCGTCCGAGCTGCAGCGGCCGGAGCCCTGAGCGACCAGGAGCCGGGCGCATCGAGCACGGACTCCGAAGCTGTCTGAGCGCGGAGAAATCAACTTTGGAGAGGGACGCTGGAGGGTGGGGGATCCTCATCGCGCCGGAGATCAGGGTTTAGAGCAGTCTCGCAGCGGAGACGGTTCCACCACCTCAGAAAATCTCCTCGTCGAGTCGGATGGTCGCGCGAGTTCTGAGGAGCCGCGCGCGGTGCGGCCGGTGACGCAGCGCAGGGCGTGCTTAGGCAGCGCCTTGAGGGCCGTGCAGTGTTCTGAGGCGGCCTTGGGCAGCAGCGAGGGCCCTTAGACGAGATCTCCGTCCCCCAGCGTGTAATAGCAGCGAGAGAGAAGCTGAGCGCTATCAGAGCGTCCAAAGGGGAGAAAGATGAGCCCGAGGTCATCGGGCTCGGGAACGATTTCAAAGCCGAGGCCCTCGAGCGCGCTCGACCAGTGCTCCGGATGCTGCGGAAACCAGGCCACCACCTCGCGGATCCCGGCCCCGGCGCCGGCGAGACCCGCACGCAGGAGATCGTCCGCCGCAGCGGCATGCTTGGGGTCCGCCAGGGCGTCCGCCCACGTCAGCTGGTCACCGCGCCGCCTGAAAACGCTCCAGGCCACCAGACGCTTGCGGCGAAAGGCGGCGTAGATCCGAAATGGCGGGTCGTCGGGACACTCGAGATACCGCCAGCTCAGCCAGCTCGCATCGCGCCTCACGAGAAAACCGTAGGTCGGAGCGACCTTCTCGAAGAAGAGATCGAACGAGCGATCGAGCTCCGAAACCGGCGCGACTCTGTAGCCCCCGCCGCCGGGCGCCGCGGCGTCGCGCCTCCGATACGTGACCTTGTGCGCCAGCTTGCCCTTGATGAACTGAAAATTGAAGCGCCGAATCTTGCCGGTGTTGAAGCCGTAGTTGAAGGCGACCTGCTCGTCGCAGTTGCGCGCGAAGAAATGGCGGAAGCATCGGCCCAGCAGGCTCGTGACGCCTCGCCCGGCGCGGCGGAAGCGAGGATCCGTCATCGTGTCGCCGATCTGCAGGCCGAGAAGCGCCTCCTTGGCTTCGTCGTTCCAGAAGGGAACCGGATACCCCGCATAGTGCGCCGCCAACTCACCCTCCGCGCTGCGCGCGATGGTGATCAGGTCCTGGCCCCAAGGGTTTTTCCGATATTTCCACTCCCAGTGCTCGAGGCTGCGCTCGTTGTGAAACGAACGCGCAAAGAGGCCCAGAATGTCGTCGGTATCCGCGGGCTGCGAGGCGCGGACCACGTACCCGTCGTGGCGGGCCTTGATCCAGTGGGCGTCGTGAAACGGAAATTCCTCCAAAACCGCCCACCCGCGCCGGTGCAGCTCGAGCATGAGACGCTGGCGCAGGCCCGGAGAGATCCCCATCCACAGGCGGCCACGGGGCCCGAGAAGCTCCTCGGCGCGGGTCAGCATGGCGTCGTTGAAGGCCGCCCGCGGTCGCCAGACGATCAGGTCATAGCCGCCTTCCAGGGCGGCGGCGTCCGCAAAATCCGCAACGCGAACCTCGCGCTCCGAGGAGATCGCCCGCACTTCCTCGAGCTGGCCCACCACCAGCAGAAAGCGGGGAGAGCGGCGAAGGGCAGAGCGCAGGGCGTCGAGCGGTATATCCATGGCGGCGGCGGGCGATCCTGGGGCGTTGAAGGAGGAAGTCTCGAGGGCGGGCGAAGGATATACTCGCGGCCTTCTCGCCGGTGAATTCCTTCGCCTATGCCGCCGCCGTCTTCCCCCCATCCGCCTCCCCCGGGCTCCGCCACCGAAGTTCACGCCCGGCGCGCGCTGGTCCTAGCGCCGCACTTCGACGACGAAGTGATCGGCTGCGGTGGCCTGATCGCGCAGCTGGTTCGCTCGGAATGCGCCCTCAAGGTGCTCTTTCTTTCGGAGAGCGGATATCTCGGCGGCGGGCCGGAAAGCCGCGACCTGGAGGATCGGCGGCGCTATTCGGCCGTGCGTCGGGCCGAGGCGGACCGGGCGCTGGAGGCCCTGGGCGGCGGCGTGATCGAGTCCGCCTGTCTCGAGCTGCCCGACGGCGCCCTCGAGCAGCATGTCGGCTCCCTCGCCGAGGCGATCGGCGAGGAAATCGCCGCGTGGCTCCCCGACCTCGTGCTCGCCCCCGCGCCCAGCGAGCGAAGCGCCGATCACCGCGCGGCCTTCACCGCCCTGGCCCGTCGCCTGGCCGGCGTGCGCGAGGGTGACCCGCTGGCCGGCGGCGAGTGGAGAATCCTGCTCTACGAGATCAATCATGCCCTGGACCCCGACCTGCTGGTGCGGGTGGAAGAGCAGATGGACACCCTCGAAGCGGCCATGGCCTGCTACGCGAGCCAGCTCGAAAAGCACGACTATTGGAGCGCCGCCCGCGGCCGCAGGCTCTTCAGGGCCCACACCCTGCCCCCGGGCACGGGCGCCGTGGAGGCCTATCGCGAGCTGCGCTTGATCGACTTCCAAAGCCGCGGCCCCGAGGCGCTGTGGCGCTTTCTCGGGGTGCCCTCACCCCCGCGCGAGATCGTCGACGGGCCGCAAATCTCGGTGATCGTGCGCACCAGAGACCGCGCCGAGCTGCTGGCCGAGGCGCTTGCCAGCCTGCGCCGCAGCACCTACAGGCGCCTCCAGGTGGTGGTGGTCAACGACGGCGGCGAGACCCCGAGCCTGCCCGAAGACTTTCCCTTCGAGCTGCGCCTTCTCGATCTAAGCGAAAGCCGCGGTCGGGCGGGCGCCGCCAACGCCGGAATCGCGGCCGCCGAGGGCGAGTACGTGGCCTTCCTGGACGATGACGATCTCGTCGAGGCCGAGCACTACGAGACCCTGATCGGCCTGGCGAGCGCCGCAGGAGTGCGGGTGGCCTACACCGACGCCGCGGTCGTGGTGTACCGGCTCTCGGGCGAGGCCGGCTGGCGGGAGGACGAGCGCCGGCTGACCTACAGCCGCGACTTCGACGCCGATCTTCTGGCCCTCGACAACTACATCCCGCTGCACACCCTGCTGATCGAGCGGCGGCTCCTCGCGGAGGTGGGGGAGCTCGATGAAACCCTGCCGTTTTTTGAGGACTGGGATCTTCTGCTGCGCCTGGCGAGCCGAACGCCCTTCCACCACCTGGCGCGAGTGACCTGCGAATACCGTCAGTTTCGCGGCGCGGGCCATCACGTGCTGGGGGATCAGCCGCGCGAGCGCCCGGACTTTTTGGCCATGAAGACCCGCGTGCTCGAGAAGCACCAGAGCCGCCTGCAGCCGGCGCGTCTGGCAAAAGTTGTGGACTGCCTGCGCGCCGAAACCGTGGCGGCCGAAGAGCGCTCGCGGGCCGCCCTGGCGAGCCGCGAAGCGTGGGAGCGGCAGCATCACGAGGTGCGGGGCAGCCTGCGCGCCGCGCAGGATCGCCAGCTTCAGCTGCAGGCGGTCGCGGAGAGCGCCCGCGCGGACCTCGAGCACGAGCGCGCCCGCCTCGAGGGCCTCAAGACCCAGCTCGGCGAGCTGCAGGCCTTCGGGCGCCGGCAGGGGGACGAGCTGGAGGCCGCTCATCGGGAGATCGGGCGCCTCACCGCCGCCGTCGAGGCCATGGAGTCGACGCGCGTGTGGCGCTGGTACCGGCGCTTTGTCAGGGGTCGCCCATGAGCCGCCGGCGAGTCGCCCTGGTGCCCAGCGAGCCCCTGAGGCCGCAGATGGCCGGCATCGGCATCCGCTATCTGGAGCTGGCGCGGCGCCTGCCCGCTTCGGGGATCGAGGTGGTGATCGTGACCTCCGGCGATCCGGAGGAGGTACCGACCAGCCCGGCCAGCGACGTGCGCCGCTTCGCTCGCGGTGAGCTGGCGAGCCTGCTCTCCGACTGCCATGCGGTGATCACCCAAGGGCAGCTGGCCAACGACGTGGTGCTCGAGGTGCCTCACCTGCCGGTGGCGGTGGACCTCTACGACCCGTTCCTGGTCGAGAATCTGCACTACTTCGAAAGCCTCGGCCTCGACCCTTACCGCAACGACCACGCCACCTGGGTGCTCCAGCTCTCCCGCGGCGATTTTTTCCTGTGCTCCTCCGACGAGCAGCGCCAGTTCTATTTGGGCTTTCTGACCGCCCTCGGCCGGGTCAACCCGCCTCGCGTGGGGGCGGATCCGGACCTCTCGAGCCTGATCGCCGCGGTGCCCTTCGGCGTGCCCGATCGCCTTCCCGAATTCCGCCCGCTGCTGCCCGAACGCGCCCCCGAAGAAAAGCGGCTGCTCTTCGGCGGCCTCTACGATTGGTACGACCCCTGGCCCGTGCTGCGGGCCATGGAGGGCCTTCGCGAGAAGCCTTGGACACTCCTCTTCATCCGCAATCCCAACCCCGGCACCCCGCAAAAGCTCTTCGCCGAGGTGGAGGCCTGGTGCCGCGAGCGCGGGCTGTGGGGACGCTCCGTGGAGGTTCTCGACTGGGTGCCCAGCGAGCGGCGCTATGACCTTCTGCGCGAGGTCGACGTCACTGTGGCGACCCATCGGGCGAGCCTCGAGACCCGACTCTCCCTGCGCACGCGCTTTCTCGACGCGCTGGCCGCCGGCTGTCCGGTGGTGACCACCGAAGGCGGCGCCATGAGCAGGCTGCTGCTCCAGCACCACGCCGGCTGGGTCGTGCCCGAAGCGGACCCGGCCGCGGTGTCGGAGGCGCTGGGAGAAGCGCTGGCCGGCGATCCCGCGCGGCGCACCGGAGCGGCGGAGCTGGTGCAATCGTTTTCCTGGGATCGGGTCCTTGAGCCGCTGGTTGGTTTTTGCCTCGAGCCGCGCGTCGACCCGACCAAAGACGACTTCGCCCACCCCGTGGGCACCCGGGCGCCCGAGGACTCCCTGGCCTTTCGCCTGCGGCGGCGAATGCGCCGCGCCTTCGCCTCCTGAATCCCCTCTCGGAACGCGCCGCGCCTGCTCTGCCATGACGTCCCTCGACAGCGTCTCGATCCTGCTCCTCAGCTTCAACGGCCGGCATCACCTGGAGCACTGCCTGCCGGCCCTCGAGGCCCAGGAGGAGGCGGGCGTCGAGGTCGAGATCCTGGTGCTCGACAACGGCTCCTCGGACGACACCTCGCGGTGGGTGCGCGAGCATCACCCGCGGGTTCGCCTGGTGCGCAGCGAGGCCAATCTCGGCTTCTGCGGCGGCAACAACCTGCTGGCCGAAGGAGCCCAGGGAGACGCGCTGATCCTGCTCAACGACGACACCCGGCCCGAGCCGAGCTGGCTGCGCGAGCTGGTGGCCGCCCTGCGCGGCGCCGCGGACGACGTGGCGGCGGTCTCGGGCCTGCTGGTCGACTGGCAGGGGGAGCGCCTCGACTTCGGCCGCGGCGTTTTGACCTTCGACGGTCACGCCTTCCAGAAGGGCTACCTCAAGCCCCTCGACAGGGCGCGCGCCGAGGGGTGCGTGCCCGTGGACGGCGAGGAGCTGCTCTTCGCCTGCGGCGGAAATATGGCCATCCGCCGCCCCGTCTTCGAGCGTCTCGGCGGCCTGGACGAGACCTTCTTCGCCTACCTCGAAGACGTCGATCTCGGCTGGCGCCTGTGGGCGGCGGGCTATCGCGTGCTCGCCGCGCCCCGGGCGGTAGCGCGCCACCGCTCGATGGCCACCAGCCAGCAGCTGGGAAACGCCAACCGCGGCTTTCTTTTCGAGCGCAACGCCTTCGTCAACGCCGCCAAGAACCTCGACGACCGAGAGCGCACGCTGCTGATGCCGGCGATCTGGATGACCCTGGTACACCGCACGCAAACGCTGATGGTGCAGAACAACCCGGGGGGTGAGCAGCTGAC
>JBCCLG010000366.1:0-5878 GCA_039027015.1 Acidobacteriota bacterium
GCGGGCGACCGCCACGCCCTGCGCGCCGATCTGCTCAAGGTGGCCCATCACGGCAGCAAATCCTCGAGCGACGCCGAGTTTCTGGCCGCGGTGAGCCCCCGGCTCTCGGTGATCCAGGCCGGCCGCGGCAACTCCTACGGCCATCCTCATCCGTCGGTCCTGGAGCGCCTGGGCGCCGCGGGTGGCGCGGTCCTGCGCACCGATCTCCACGGCCAGATCCGCGTGCGCTGGCGGGAGGGGGGAGCCTTGAGAACCCGGGTCGCGCGCTCTCCCCGCGGCTTGCCGGTACCCGGCCGAGAGGCGAGAATCGGCCGATGACCAAGAAGCGCGGCAAGCCTCTGGTGGTGGTGGGACCGACGGCCAGCGGTAAGACGTTCCTCGCCATGGAGCTGGCCCGCAGGCTCGACGGCGAGATCGTCAACGCCGACGCCCTGGCGGTCTATCGCCATCTGGAGATCGGAACCGACAAGCCGTCCGCCGAGATGCGCTCCGAGATCCCCCACCACCTGGTCGACATCCTCGAGCCCGAGGAGGTCTTCTCTGCGGGCGAGTTCGCCCGCCGCGCCCGCCGCGCGCTCGCGGACATCGCGAGCCGCGGCCGCGCCGCGGTGGTGGTGGGGGGAAGCGGCTTCTACATCCGGGCTCTGCTCGAGGGCTTAAGCCCCCTGCCCCAGCGCGACGACGCGGCGCGCGCCGAGCTCGAGGAGCGCCTGGAAAGGGAGGGCGTCGAGGCGCTCTATGGCGAGCTTCAGAGAGTCGATCCGAGCACCGCGGAGCGGCTTCAGCCGCGCGATCGCCAGCGGGTCATCAGAGCCCTCGAAATCCATCGATCGAGCGGCGTTACGATGTCCAAATGGCTGGCCCGAAAGCCTGAAGAACCGCCGATTGAGGCGCTCCGAATCGGATTGACGCTCCCGCGGAGCATCCTGTACGATCGCATCGCCGACCGCGTCCATCGGATGGTCGAGAAGGGCTGGCTCACCGAGATTCGCGACATGCTCGATCAGGGTATCGAACCCGATGCCCCGGCCTTTCAAGCGATCGGCTACAGGCAGATGCTCCGATACGCGCGCGGTGAATGCCCTCGGCACCAGGCCATCGACGAGACGATTCGGGCGACTCGACACTACGCCAAACGACAGCTCACCTGGTTTCGCAGACAGCCGGGGATCCACTGGATCTCCGGCCTCACGTTGAGCGACGTGCTACCCGACTTGCTGAATGACATTCAATTCAAGGAGCTTGGGCTCAAATGAGCAGGCATAACATCAACATTCAAGACGGCTTCCTTTTTCAAAGCCTCAAAGAAGCGCGCGTCATGGTCTTCGAGCTGGTCACCGGCAAGATTCTGGAGGGCCGCCTGAAGCGCTTCGATCGCTTCGCGGTCGTGGTGGACACCGGTCAGCAAGAGATCCTGGTCTATAAGCACGCGATTTCCACCATCACCGATCGAGGGCGCTGATTCCAGGCAAGCGAGCCGTCGCTCCGGGCGGCACGCTCCGCCGGCAGCGCATCACCGTCTTGCGGCACCCCTCAAAGAGTCCCTCGCCCCGAGCCCGAACGCCCCGAAGCGTTCGGGCTCTTTGTGCGTGTGCAGCCTTTGCCGGCGCGCTGCTACTCGCGGGCTGCCAGAGCAGCGCCCCGCCGCCCCCGGTACGCACCGTGCCGAACGCTGAGGCGCCCTACATCCTCGATCCGGTGAGCGGCTATCCGCTCTCCCTGGACGCGGCCGACGCGGCCCGCCTGCGGGAGATGTTCGGCGAGGTGCGCTCGGGGGGCGATCTCCAGCTTCTGGAAACCGCGGCCCTCGGCCTGGTGAGCGAGCGTCCGGATCTGTCGGCGGCCCGTGTGGTGGCCGCCCAGGCGGCCTTTTTGCGGCAGCAAAACGAACGGGCCCTGGGGCACCTGAGGACGACGCTCGAGGAGTTCCCGACCTACCTCGCCGCCGCCCTTCTGGCGGCGCGCATCGAGGAGCGCCTGGCGCGCGTCACCGAGGCCTACGAGCGCTACCGCGATCTTTCCTCGGAATCTTCGCTGGCCGCTCGCCGCGCCGCCGACCTCGAGCCGCGGGCGGTCGAGATCGTCTTCAACCGCTTTGAGGATTCGCTCGGGCGCGGCCGCTTCGACGACGCCGAGTCCGCGCTGGGGAGTCTTAAGACCTGGCGCGGCCCCTCGGATCTCGACGTGCTGGACGCCGAGGTTCGCCTCCTCTCCGCCTCCGGCGATTCTGAGGGCGAGCTCGAGGTGGTGCGCGAGCTGGTGAGCCTCGAGCCTCGCCCCGAGGCGGTTCGCCGCCAGGGCGAGCTGGAGATCGAGATCGGCGAGGTGCGCACCGGCCTCGACATCTTCGAGCGGCTGGCCGCCGCCGAGCCGGAGGACGTGGAGATCGCCGACTGGCTGGCGCGCGCCAAATTTCTGTGGCAGCTCGACCTTCTGCCCCCCGAGGTTCAGGCCCTGGGGCGTCAGGGCGAGCTGGATCGGGCGGAGCTGGCGACCCTCCTCTACTGGCTCTTTCCCGACGTGCGCTACTCCGAGGTGGAGAATCCGCCGATCGCCGCCGACATTCTCGAGCACCCCCGGCGCCGGGAGATCCTGCGCGTTCTCGACGTCGATCTTCTCGGGGTCGATCCCGCCCTGCACAGCTTTCGCCCGTCCGACGCCGCCACCCGCCGCGATCTCCTCGCCTCGCTGCTGACCCTGATGGTGACGGCCGAGAATCCGCTCCCGTGCGTGCGCGACGACGCGGCGGCGGTGGGAGCCGCCGAGCGACCGCAGTCGTGGGTGTGCGCGCGGGCCTCGGACTGCCGGCTGATCGAGGAGACCCTCGCCTGCCTGCCGTCCGCCACCCTGGCCGGCGCCGAGGCCCTGGAGCTGGTGCGCTCGGCGCAGAAGCTGACCGGGGTGCGCTGAGCCTCGGCGGCGAGCGATGTGCACCGAAGCGCCGCCCCTCGCCCTCGAGACCGCCCGCGCGGCGCGGCCCCGCCCTGTCTGCCAGCTCCTCGCGTCGCTTCTTCTGACTCTCGCAGCCGGCTGGGCCGGCCCCGGCGCCGCAGAGGCCCAGGACGCTCCGCCCGACTCGCCGCCTCCCGCGCAGGCCGTCGAGCCCGCGGAGGCCCTCGAGCCCGAGGAGGACCTGGTCCCGCTCCTCGACCCGAGCGCGGATCCCGCCCCGCCGCCGCCCGTCGCCGGCGGCGTCGACTTCGATCTCGAGGTGGCGCGCCGCAAGCTCGAGACGGAATTCGGCACCCGGCCCGACGCCGTTGACGCCGACGAGATTTTCGACATCGCCCCCACCGGCGAGCTCGACGACTCGGTGCGCCGGCTGCCCCTGCGCGGCGCGCGGGAGGCCGGGCTCGACCTGCGCAGCGTCGAGCGGTTTCACTGGCAGTGCCGCAGCGATTTGGGGCGCCGCGGGCTGACCCTTTTCGGCAACGGCACGGTGCGCCTCAAAACCGGCACCCTGACCGATCCCGAGATGTACCTCGACGAGCTGACTCCCGAGCTGACGGTCGAGTATTTGAACCGCATCGCCGGCGTCTCCAGGACCCGGCGCTTCAGGGCCGAGGTCGAGTCGGCGGCGCTCGCCATCGCGCCTCTCTCCCAGCAGGCGCGGGGGGAGGGCTATCGCGGGCCCGAGCGGAGCTTCGGCGTGCTCGAAGGGCGCTGGCTGGAGGCCTGCCTGCTGCGCCTGCGTCTGCCCGACACAGACCCCGTGGAGCTTTGGCTGCCGCGCCTCGAGGTGCCGTCCCTGGAGCTCTCCCAGCTGGTGGCGATCGCCGATGAGCTGGCCGACTTCACCCGCCCCGTGCGGCAGGTTCGAGGCCTGGGGGTCGACTACGTGCCGATCCCCGGCGACCTGCTGCGCCGCGGCGACGGTCAGCTGCTGCGCGTGGTGGGCATCACCATCGACGGTGGCGGCGTCGAGCTGGAGTCGCTCTCGGAGCCCACCCGCATCTACTACCTGCTGAAAGATCTGCCGCGGCTGTTCACCGAAAAGGTGCGGCCGGGCACCCCCTCGAGGAGCTCCACCGAAGGCCGCGAGCCCGAGGTCCGGGAGCTGACCCGCCGGCCCGGCGGCGGGGGCTGAGGGTTTGGCCGGGTCGCCGGAGCCCGCGCCTTGAGAAGGGGCGGCGGCGCCGGGGTGCGCCTTTCCGGCGGCCGCTGGCGGGGCCGCAGGGTGCGGGCCGCGAGCGGCGTGCGGCCCACCGAGGGGCGGGTGCGCGAGGCGCTGGCCAGCATATGGCAGACCCGCCTCGAAGGCGCCCGCGTGCTCGACCTCTTCGCCGGCAGCGGCGCCGTGGCTTTCGAGCTGATGAGCCGAGGAGCGGGGTCCGCGCTGCTGGTGGATAAGAGCCCGAGGGCCGTGGCGGCGCTCAAAGAGAGCGTCCGGCAGCTCGGCGCCGAGGACGCCGTGCGGATCCGCCGCTGCGAGCTGCCCCAGGGGGCCTCGTCCCTCGGGGCGGGGCGCTGCTTCGATCTCCTGATGGCCGACCCTCCCTACGCCTTCGAGGCCTACGGGGCGCTGCTCTCGGCGGTCGCTCCGCTGGCCGCGGCGGGAGCCGAGCTGGCGATCGAGCACGCCGCGGCGCGCGACCTGGCGGCCGAGATCGAGGCCGCCGCAGGCCCGCCCGTCGGCGGCGAGGCGTGGCGCCCGATCGATCGTCGGCGCTACGGCGACTGCGCGCTCAGTCTTTTTTCGCGAATCGACTGATAGGCTCGCCGCCGCACCATGGCCAAGCTTCGAATCGACCAGCGCAATCAGCCGACCCGCGAGTTCCCGCTCGACGGCGACGAGGTGACCATCGGCCGCGGGATCGGCAACACCCTGCACTTCAGGGATCCCTGGCTGTCGCGCGACCACGCCCGCCTGATCGTCAAAGGCGAGGGCTTCGTGCTGGAGGACAGCAGGAGCCGCAACGGCACCTTTCTGAACGGCGAGGCCCTGAGCGGCGAGCAGCCGCTCCGCCACGGCGACGTGGTGACCTTGGGCGACGTGCAGCTGACCTTTCTCGATGAGGCCAGCACGGGCCTTCACCTGGCGGACTCCGGGGTCTCCCTCGAGACCCGCGGCACGGTGATGATCTCCAGCGAGGAGCTGCGCTACGACAGCTACCGCGACGCCGCCAGCTCCAGCGCCGGCGCCGGCCCGCAGGCCGCTGACCCTTCGGTGGGCATCCTGCCGGCGCTGCACAACGTGACCTCCGCCCTGGTGCGCCATTTCCCCCTCGACGAGCTGGCCGACAAAGTGCTCGAGCTGGTTCTGGACGCCGTGCAGGCGGATCGCGCGGCCCTGCTGCTGCGCCCGCGCGGCGCCGGCGCGGAGGCCGCCAGCGCCGACGGCGAGGAGGACGCCGCAGCCGGCGCCCTCCGGGTGCAGTCGCGGCGCGGCTACGGCGAGAGCGACGAGGTGCGCATCAGCCGCACGATCGTGCGCGCGGTGCTCGAGGAGCGCAAGGCCGTCCTGACCATGGACGCCCAAAGCGACGCCCGCTTCGGCCAGGCGGTGTCGATCATGATGCAGGGAATCCGTTCGGTCGTGGCGGCGCCGCTGATCAACACCGACCGCCAGGTGATCGGCCTGATCTACCTCGACGACCGGGTGTCGAGCGCGGTGTTCAACGAGGACTCCCTGCGCCTGATCGGCCTGATCGCCAACCTCGCGGCGGTCAAGGTCGAGAATTGCTATCTGCTCGAGGAGCAGCTCGAGAAGCGCCGCATGGCCGAGCAGCTGGCGGTCGGCGCCCAAATCCAGCGCGGCCTGCTGCCGGCCTCGGACCCCAACATCGAAGGCTACGAGGTGTGCGGAGCCAACCGCTCGTGCTTCGAGATCGGCGGCGACTACTACGACTTCATTCACAAGGAGGACGGCCGGCTGGCC
>JBCCLG010000367.1:0-5861 GCA_039027015.1 Acidobacteriota bacterium
ATCGTGAATCGTCCGCCGGCGGATCCGTTTGCCGTCTATGACGATCTCTCGGGCATTGCCTTTGAAAACAACGTCGTCGCCGGGGTAAAGACCCTGCCCGGAGGCGGCTCTGGCTTTGAGCGGCGGGAGGTGCGCCTCGAGACTTCGGCGGGTGGGCTTCAGGTGCCGCTTCCCGAGGATCTTCCCGGCGATATCGGCGCGCGCCGCGACCTGCAGCTGCCGAGCCGAGACGACACGGGGCCCGAGTGGTACCCCAAGCCGATCTCCCGGAGCCCGTTCGGCAGCGGGCGCGTGCGCCGGGTCGCGCCGGGCGACGACACTCTGACCTCCGCCGTCGAGGGCGCGGAATCGGGCGACGTGCTCGAGCTGAGCAGCGGCGAGTACGTCGTCGAGAAGATCCTGAGCCTGGACCGCCCGGTGACGGTGCGGGCCCGGGCAAACGCCGCGGAAAGACCGCGGATTCTGTTTAGGCGCAGCACCCTCTTTGAGCTAGGCGACGGCGGCAGCCTCAAGCTCGAGGGCGTCGAGATCGACGGTTCCTCGGCTCCCGACGCCTACGGCAACTCGGTGATTCGAACCAGCCGCTATTCCATGCTGGGCAATTACCGGGTGCTGGTCTCCGGCTCGAAGGTTGCGAACCTCAATACCAACCACTCGTTTGACTTTCTCAAGGTGGCGAAGCACACCTTCGCGGACCGGATCGAGATTCGAGACTCCGAGTTCTCCGACGTCTCAGGCCACGTCATCGAGCTGGATCGCGAGATCGACGATCTGGGGATCTACAACGCCGAGTACGTGACGGTCACGGGGTCGAGCTTTCGCAAGATCGGCGGCGCCCTGGCGACCGTTTACCGGGGCGGGACCGATGAAAGCACCTTCGGTCCGCACGTGGCGATCGAGGGCAACACGCTGGAGGAGGTGGGCGGCAACCGCCGCAATAAGACGGGGGCCTCGGTTTTTCTCCACGGCGCCCAGGTGGTCTCCATCCGCGGCAATCGCCTGGTAGACAGCGAAGAGATTCGCATCGAGCCGACGGTGGGTGAGCCGATCCACCGGGTGGAAGACAACGTGGAGGTCGACTCGGCCCTGGCCCAAACGCCCGACGTCCAGACCCGCCTTCTGATCTCGGCGGAAGCCGTCCGGTCCCGGGCCGGCTCCTGGCGCTCCTCGAAGCTCTTCTCGCGCGCCGTCGAGAGGACCCGGGCGCGGGTCGACGCCGCGATTAGGTCTTTCCCGGACGTTCCGGTGCCCCGGGACGCGGGCGGCGGCTACACCCACGAGCAGCATAAGAGCAACGGCGTGGCTATCCACGACGCCGGTCTTCTCTATTTGTGGACCGGCGACGCCGAATACGCCCGCCACGCCAGGGATCTCCTGCTCGCCTATGCCGAGCTCTACCCGTCCCTCGGCGAGCACCCGCAGCGCAAGAACCAGTCCCCGGGCCGGCTCTTCTGGCAGGGCCTCAACGAGGCCGTCTGGCTGGTCTACTCGATTCAGGGCTTCGACGCCGTGCGCGACACTCTCACCGCCGAGGAGAGAGGGCGCATCGAGTCGAGGCTGCTGCGGCCGATGGCCGAGTTTCTCTCCGTCGGCTCCCCGGGCACCTTCAACAGAATCCACAACCACGGCACGTGGGCGGCCGCCGCGGTCGGAATGACCGGCTACGCGCTCGATGACCCGGACTCCGTGGAAAAAGCGCTGCTGGGCCTTGAAAAGGACGGCCGCGCCGGCTTCCTGCGCCAGATCGGCGAGCTTTTTTCTCCCGACGGCTATTACGCGGAGGGACCGTACTACCAGCGATACGCGCTGATGCCCTTTGTGCTCTTCGCCAAGGTGATCGAGCGCAACGAGCCGGAGCGGGGAATCTTCGAGTTTCGAGACGGCGTTCTGCTGCGGGCGATCTACACGACGATTCAGCTCAGCTACGGCGGCAGGTTTTTTCCGCTCAACGACGCCATCAAGGATAAGGGGCTCGATACCGTGGAGCTCGATTACGCCATCGCCATCGCCCACGGCCTCACGGGGGACCCTTCCCTCGCCTCGCTCCTCGATGCCGACAGCCATATCGTTCTCACCGAGGACGGCCTCGGCCTGGCGCTGGCCAAGGAGGCGGGGGAGCAGCGGCCTTTTCCGTTCAGCTCGCAGAGCCTGGGCGTGGGTCCGAGCGGAGATCGCGGAGCTCTCTCGATCCTGCGCCAGGGCGAATCGGCGCTCGTTTTCGAGGCCACGGCGCACGGCATGGGGCACGGCCATTTCGACCGGCTGAGCTGGCTGTTTTACGACAACGGCCGCGAGATCGTCTCCGACTACGGCGCGGCTCGCTTCCTGAACGTCGTGCAGAAAAACGGCGGCCGCTACCTGCCTGAGAACCTCAGCTGGGCCAAGCAGACGGTGGCGCACAACACCCTGGTCGTGGACGGCGAGAGTCAGTTCGGAGGCGATCGCCGGGCCGCGGAGCGGACGCCGCCCGAGATCCTGCACTTCAGGGTTCCGGATGACGAGACCTCAGCCGGCGGCGCTCGTGCGGGCCTGGCCGGCGGAGAAAGCCTGCGGATCGTTTCGGCGCGCGATGACGGGTCCTACCCCGGCGTCCAGATCACCCGCACCCTGGCGACGCTGAGTCTGCCGGATCTCGAGCACCCCGTGGTGCTCGACGTTCTCCACGCGCGGAGTCCGCGGGAGCGCCGCTACGACCTGCCGCTTTACTACCAGGGTCAGCTGATCGAATCGCTGCCGGCGGCGGCCGCGGCGCGGCGCGCCCTCGAGCCGGTCGGCACCGCCAACGGCTACCAGCATCTGTGGGCCCGCGGCCAGACCCGCGTTGAGGCCGGCCGCCGCTACTCCCTCACCTGGCTCAACGGCGGCCGCTTCTACAGCTACGGCGTCACGGCGAGCACGAACCTCGACGTCCTTCTGACGGAGGTGGGAGCCAACGATCCCGACTTCAACCTGAGGCGGGAGCCCGGCTTGATGCTGCGGACGCCGCCGACTCGCGACGTGACCTTCTTCGCCCTCCTCGAGCCCCACGGCGAGTACAGCGGCGCGCGCGAGTTCACGCGCCGGAGCCGATCCCAAATCTCAAAGCTCGAGGCCGTGACGGTCGATTCCCGGCATTGGGTGAGCTTCGAAACCGCCGGGGGACGGCGGGTCGGCCTGGCGATTGCCTTATCCGGTGATGCGGAAACGGAGCATTCCCTCTCCTTGCCTGACGGCGAGCGCCGCTGGACGGGCCACTACCACCTATTTCAAGACTGAGGAATACGATGAAAGATCTGGCGAGTCCCTGTTTTCTTTTGGCGGACGAGATGCCCGTGACCGAGGCGGCCCCCGGCATGACCCGGCAGGTGATGGGTTACGACAGGTCGCTCATGGTCGCCCGAGTCACGTTCGAGAAGGGCGCCATCGGCGAAACCCACGATCATCCCCATGCGCAGGTGACGTACGTGGAAAGCGGCAGCTTTGAGGTGACGATCGGTGAGGAGACTCGCACCCTCGGCGGCGGCGACTCCTTTTACGTGCCGCCCCACGTCAGCCACGGCGCGGTGTGCACCGCTCCCGGGGTGCTGCTTGACGTCTTCAGCCCGGTGAGGGAAGACTTCCTGGATAGCGAGAGCGCGCCGTGAGCTTCGTGATTCGGCTGCGCTGGGTCATCGTCAGCCTGGTGGCCTTGGCGACGGTGATCAACTACATCGATCGCAACGCCCTGGCCGTGATGTGGCCGGGTATCTCCGAGGAGATGGGCCTCGATAAAAACGACTACGCCCTGGTGCTGACCTTTTTCATGGTCGGCTACGCCATCGGTCAATCGCTTTTTGGCAAGATTTTCGACGCGATCGGGACCCGGCTCGGATTCGTCGCCGCCATCACGCTGTGGTCGATCTCGTGCATGCTGCACGCCGCGGCGCGCGGAGCCCTCTCCTTCGGCCTCGTGCGCTTCGGGCTTGCGGTTGGCGAGGCCGGCAACTGGCCGGGAGCCACCAAAAGCAACGCCGAGTGGTTTCCGATCAAGGAGCGGGCGCTGGCCCAGGGGATTTTCAACAGCGGCGCGTCGCTCGGCGCGGTAGTTTCCGTGCCGCTGATCGCCTGGCTCTACTTGATCATCGGCTGGAAGACGACCTTCGTGGTGATCGGCGCCCTCGGCTTCGTCTGGCTGGTGCCGTGGCTGATCGTCTACCGATCGGGCCCCAGCGATCACCCGTGGCTCAGCGAAGAGGAGCGGCAGTACATTCTCACCGGTCAAAAAGTCGGCAGCGACTCCTCGGGAGAGAGCGATTTCGCGCCGGGCTGGATGGAGATGCTGAGGTACCCGCAAAGCTGGGCGGTCATCGCGTCGCGGTTTTTTCTCGACCCCGTCTGGTGGCTCTTCGTGTCCTGGCTGCCGATCTACCTGGCGGATCGCTTCGGCTTTGACGTCAAGCAAATCGGGCTCTTTGCGTGGGTTCCCTACGTGGGCGCGGCCGCCGGCAGCGTTTTCGGCGGCTGGTGGGCGGGAGCCTTGATCGAGCGGGGCTGGACGGTCGATAAAACTCGCAAAGTCATCATCACCGTGGGAGGCGTCATCATGCTGCCTTCGCTGCTCGCCACCGCCTTTGCGTCGACGCCGACGGCCGCGGTTTTGCTGATCGCGGTGATCCTATTCGGCTTCCAGATCGCCATCGGCAATATTCAAACGCTGCCCAGCGACTATTTCTCGGGCGACTCCGTGGGCTCCCTGGCCGGTGCAGGCGGCACCGCGGCCGTCGTCGGCGTTCTGATCACCACCTGGATCGTTCCCGCGGTCACCAAGACGAGCTACGTTCCGTTTTTCATGCTCGGCGCTTCGCTGGTGCCCCTGGCCCTCGCGTCCGTGTGGTTTTTGGGTCAGCGCATCGAACCCGTGAAGCCTCGATAACCCTTCAAAGGATCCTTGACATGACAACTCTTAAAAATAAAGTGGCTCTCGTGACCGGCGGCGCGCGAGACATCGGTAAAGCCGTCTCCCTGAGGCTCGCTGCAGCCGGCGCCAGGGTGGCCGTCAACTACTTCAGCAATGAAGAGAACGGCCGAAAGGTTTTGGAGGAGATCACGGCCGCCGGCGGCACGGCGATCCTGGTTCGTGGCGATATGACCCAGGCGGCAGAGGTCCAGGAGGTCGTCGCCAAGACCCGCGAGGCCTACGGTGAGCGGATCGATATTCTGGTGAATAACGTGGGCGGCCTGGTGGCGCGAAAAACGCTCGCGGAGATGGACCAGGAGTTTTTCGAGTCGATTCTCCGCCTCAACCTGACGAGCACCTTCCTGGCGACCCAGGCCGTCGTACCCCACATGCCCCGGGGTGGCTCGATCGTCAACCTCGCCTCCCAGGCCGGTCGCGACGGCGGCGGCCCGGGCGCTTCGGCGTACGCCACCGCCAAGGGCGCGGTCATGACCCTGACCCGCAGCCTGGCCAAGGAGCTCGGACCCTCGAAGATCCGGGTCAACGCCCTGTGCCCGGGAATGATCGCGACGACCTTTCACGACACCTTCACCGCGGATGAGGTGCGCGCCAAGGTCGCCGGCGGAACGCCTCTGCGCCGCGAGGGAGAGGCTAAGGAGGTCGCCGATCTGGTGGCCTACCTGGCGTCCGAGGAGGCGAGTTTCATAACCGGCGCCAATCTCGACATCAACGGCGGGCTGGCGTTCTCCTGACGCGTCTTCCTCTTCCGCTCCGAAGATCAACCCGCAGCACCCGAGGAGGTGGGCATGGCCGAATATCTGAGCGTCGGTGAGCTGATGTTGCGTCTCAAGTCGCCAGGCCACGAGCGTCTCATGCAGTCGCACACGCTGGAGGCCACGTTCGGCGGCGGCGAAGCGAACGTTGCCGTTTCTTTGGCCAACTACGG
>JBCCLG010000368.1:0-5859 GCA_039027015.1 Acidobacteriota bacterium
GGGCTTCCGAAGATGAAATTGCGATCACTTACTCGGGAGAATTTTATAAATCGCTGAAGACCTGTGGCGATGTCGCGTCAGCACACCGGGAAGCATGCCTGGCGGTCAAGATCAAAACATCTACCTCCCAAAGACTGCCGCAGCTGATCATCAATAAGACGGCCCCGACCTTCCGTTTCGAAAGTACCGGGCAAGTCGGACAGGCCGATCCCGAGGTCGGCGAATCTATTTCAATTCTCATAGCTGACGATCACCCGCTGATCCGGGATTTATTGAGCAGCCATCTCGAAAGATTCGGCATGAAAACCGTGGGCTCGGTAGGAACTGCTCAAGAAGCGGTGAATCGCTGCAGGTCTGATCAGCCAGATGTTCTGATTTTAGACTATGAAATGGAAGGAAAGAGTTCATTAGTCGCGATTCAAGAAATCAAGGCTCTGCCCAGGCCGCCCGCTATCCTCGTATTCTCGGGATATGACAGCGCTGATATTGCTCTCCAATGCGATGAGCACGGCGCGGATGGATACCTGAACAAAAAGGACGCGGTTCCCAGCCTCGTCAAGGCCATTAGAACCGTTCGCGAAGGTGAAAAATTTACCGCGTTCGACAACCTCAAGGTGGAGAATCCACGAGCTGCCGGGCGGGATATAGGCCAGCTCACAAGTCGCGAGACTCTGGTCTTGCGGGGCGTTGCGAGCGGATATAGCCTGGAGGTCATTTCTGAGCGGCTCAGCTTAAGCCTTTCGGATGTCGTTCACGACTATGGTCGGCTTTGCGCCAAGCTAGAGGTTGAGTCTACGGATGTAAGACTCGTTCGCCTCATCGCCATCCACGAAGGGATCTGGACCTAAACGCCCGTTTCGACTTTGTTGGAGAGGCGCGAATCCTCGGCGGGAATTTGAGGGCACTCGCGGCCCTTCAGCGAGTAAAATCAAAACCACCATTGACGAGGCGGCGCAGGATCGCGCCATGAGACCCACGCCTAAGCTCGCCGCCAAGGTCCCCCTCAGGTTTCCTAGAAGGAGAATCCCGTGAAGACACTCCCCATCGGCAAGGGCATGCCCGCTCTCGGGCTCGGCACCTGGAAATCCGCCAAGGGCGAGGTGGGCGCAGCGGTCAAGACCGCGATCGAGTTCGGCTACCGACACATCGACTGCGCCAAAATCTACGGCAACGAGGACGAGATCGGCGACGCCCTCGTCGAATGCCTCGAGAAGGGCATCGTGACCCGCGAGGAGCTGTGGATCACCTCCAAGCTGTGGAACGACTCCCACGCCCCTGACGCCGCCGTGACCGCCGACGCCGAAAAAACCCTCGCCGACCTCCGGCTCGACTACCTCGATCTCTATCTCATCCACTGGCCGGTGCCCCTGCGCCCAGGAGCGAGCATGCCCCTCGGGGCCGATGATTTTGTGCCCCTCGAGGAGATCTCCATCGAGGCCACAAGGAGGGCTCTTGAAGCCCTGGTGGACGCCGGCAAGATTCGCCATCTCGGTGTGTCGAACTTCAGCCAGGGAAGGGTCACGAGACTCACCGAGGCGGCGCGCGTCCAGCCGGTGACCAACCAGGTGGAGTGTCACCCCTATCTGCAGCAGAAGAAGCTCTTCGACGCGTGCCGCGAGAAAAACGTCTTCCTCACGGCCTACAGCCCCCTCGGCTCGAGAGACCGGCCGGCGACCATGAAGGCGGCGAACGAGCCCAATCTCATGGAAGATCCGGTGATTCAGGACATCGCCCGGGCGCGCGGAGTCACCCCCGCACAGATCCTCCTCGCCTGGTCGATCGCCCGCGGCCATACCGTGATCCCAAAATCTACTCATCCCGAGCGCCTCGCTCAGAATCTCAAGGCCGCCGAGATCGAGCTGGATGCCGGGGAGATGGAGCGCATCGCCGCCCTCGACAGGAACGGCCGCTTCATCACCGGCCGCTTCTGGTGCGGGTCCGAAAGTCCCCACACCCTCGACTCCCTCTGGAACGGCTGAGGGTCAGCACCCCGCGGGCGCCTTGCGACCCGCGGGCCCGGCGGGGATAATCGAATCATGAGCGGTCCGAACTATTCGGAAGTCGTCCTCAGAAGCCTGCACGCGCTCCGCTTTCTCGCGGAGTCCGCTGGATTTGACCTGGCTCAGATCGCAGAGACCCACGGCGTTCCAGGGGAAGAGTTCGAAGGCTGGCTCGAGCTGCCCGAGTCGATCCCCTATGTCGCCTACAGCAACATCAAGAGGGACGCTCTGGCTCTCATCGGCAAGCGGGAGATGCCAGAGGATCGACACCCCCGGCATCTTCTCTCCTCCTCGTACCTGGACAATGCTGGCTATGACGCGGAGGGAACGCCGGCAGCGGCGCTCCGGAATTCCCCGGAGCCCGAGGGCAGCACGGAGGCCGTCCGCGCAGCCCTCATGACTCTGCACGAGCTGGAGTCCGAGGATCTCAACAACCTCGCTTTGGGCGGCTTTGACGTCAGCCAGGTCCTCGAGCTGCGAAGGAAGTGGACGGAGGACATCGCCGACTCCAACGACGGGAATCCCAGAGGGTCCAACGTCGAGCCTTTCGGCCCTGCCGACGCGCCGTCCTAGACCGCGGGTTCTTCTTCAAGCAGCCCGGAAATCTCAGTGAACGGCGGGCGTCCCGCCTTCCGTTTGCTCGCGGATGAAGCGCTTCATCCTCGGCACGCGAAACTTGAGCTGATCGAGCGCCAGGGCGAGGGCCCTGAGCGCCAGGCGCCCGTCCGACTCCTGATCCCAGGCCTCCGCCAGGCTTCGATAGCAGGTCACAAGCTGGGAGCGGCTCGGTCCCGACTCGCCCTGGAGATCCAAAATCCAGGTCAGATCATCGAGGGTTCTCGAAGCGTCATCGAGGCGGCGCAGGTCCACAAAGCGGTAAAACGCGTCCGTGAGCGTCGGCCAGGCTTCACCGAACCGTTCGGTCCGCAGGGCGATCATGCCGATCAGCCACAGCCGACGGGCGCGCGCTAAGTCGGTGCAGTGCGCCAAGAAAGGCCGGGCTTTGCGGAGCGCCTCGGACGCCTCCGGATACTCGGCGCGGGAGAGGTGGGTATCGGCCTTCCCAAGCCACGCCTCAAACTGCAGGTGCCAGGCGAGCTGCGCGGGGAACCCGCTTGCCGCCTCGGTGAAATGCTGGCGCGCCAGGGCCGATTCGCCGCGGGCGAGATGGAGCCTGCCCCTGTAGAGCTTCAGCTCCTCTCGCCTTCCGGGCATCAAAATCGAGCCACCGCGCGCTTTCTCTGCCTGCTCCAGCTGGTCCTGGGCCTGCTTCCAAAGGAGCCGATCGCGAAGGAGGAGCGCCTCCACCTGGTGCAGAGTCGCTCGAGTCTCGCCCGACCGTTCGCCCAAGAGGGCCTTGGCCTGGGAGAGCAGCTTCTCGGCCTCCGTCAGGCGGCCGGCGATCCTCAAAGCGTCGGCTCGATATCCGAGCGCCAGAGCCTTGAGCTCCCCGAGATGCCCGACCGCGGCCGTGGCTGTCTCCCGAGGCTCGGGCAGGCGCCCGAGGAGCTCGAGCGCGCTTTCGCCCGGCGCGAGGGCCCCGAGCCGGCCTCCCATCGCCATGTGGCGCTCGCATTCGATGACCAGCTGCACGATGCCGAAAGGCCTTCTCTCCACGTGCCTGAGGGCGAATGCCAGGGCGGGAGAGGCCCGCCGCTCAATTTTCGCCAGCTCCTCGGGATCCAGGCTGAGAGCCGCGTAGCGGAAGGCCAGGAGAAGCGGTCTGCCGCGGGTTTCAAGCTCAGCCCATCTCCGGCGCTGGGCGCGCAGCCGATCTCTTCCCTTCTCCGCAAAGCTCGTCAACTCCAAGAACCAATGCCAGTGGTCCTCGGGAGAAGCTGCTCCCGAGTCGCTGGGCTCGCCCGGCGTCTCGTGCTCTGCGGGTTTGGTGTTCTGATCCATGGACCTCAGAAGCTCTCTAGATCGAGATATCTCGATTATACGTAGAAATCTCCTTTAAGAGAGCGTCATTAGCCCGATCTCGGGAAGAGCAACAGATCTCACGCAGGCGCTCGAGATCGCGCCTCGGCCGGCACGCTCTGCGCCGCGCGGATTCCGGAAGACTCAGCGGCACCTACACCGGCGGCGGACGTCAGCGTCCAAGGCTGACCATCTCAACGAGTCGCGCGCCCTGCACCCTGTCCGATCTGATTGGAAACCCGGGCGCCAACCTGGGATTTTTAAAAGTTGATTTCAGAAAGCTCGCCAGGCTCGACCGAAACAAAGAGAGATCGATCTTTGTGCCTGACCTCATATTGATCGCTTGGCAAGCCTTCTAGGGTCAGGGGCCTCTCTAGCCTGAGCTGCATGGGTTGACCGATCAGCCGCAGAAGGGCCGTAAGGTCCCAGCCCGAGGAACTGAGAATCGCGAGGCTGCCCTCAGAAGCTTGAGTCTTGACCACCACTCCGCCAACCTCCTCAAAAGCGACACGCACTTCCTCTTGATCCGGCGCCAGATCCTGCCACTGCCCCAAGAGCCAACCAGAAGTCGAAGTCCAAGCCGCGAAGCGAAACCGCTGGGGAGCTGGAGGATCGAGCGGAAACGAAAAGCGCCCTTCAGAATCAGCAGTTCCTATCCTCGATTGGCCCTCCAGCTCCGCTACGACGAGCGCATGGCCCGCGGGACGGCCGCTTCGGTCGAACAGCCGGACGCGGAGGTCGACTCGGGGCTCGTCCTGGAGAATCAGAGTGACGTTCTCACCCGATGCGATCTGCGCCAGATCTACAGTAGCCACCGCGCTGACACGATCCCCCGAGCGGGCTCTCAGGGAATACGCGACAGGCTCGAGACCTGCCAGCTGGAAGTACCCTTCGTCGTTGGTGAAGGTCACGATGCCAGAAATCGTGTCCTCGACACGGGCTCGAGCCACGGGCTTGCGCCCGGCATCCACGACGACCCCGTGGATCGCGGAGGCGGGGAAGTCCAGAACGACGCTCTCTCCTTCCGACCCAGCAATCTCGACTCCGAGTGGCGCAGAGGACGCCTCGCCTTCTGGCTGCCAGCTGACAACCCAACTCCCGGGAGCCACTCGATTCGTCATAAACAGCCCATCCGGGCCTACGGGCACGGAGACCGACGGCCGCCCGCCGCCCAGCACCTTCTGGTGCCTGAGCCCGGAGGGAGTCTCGAAGTTCTGGATGACCGCCGGCGACGCCTCCTGCAGATCTGAGTCCCAGACTAGGAGCCCGCGACCGGCTCGTTGACCTCCGCTCCGAACGAGCCCCTTCAGCGAGGAGCGCCCATCCTTACATTCCGCGTCGAGAGCTTGGCCCTCAAAAATCTCGACGGTTTTTTCGCAAAGTAGCTCTGTCCCCTTGACCAGCGACAAAGTCGACGTGCCTGGAGGAACGTGAAGGAAGATGGCTTCTCCCCCAGAAATCGAGGCTGTCAGCATGTCGATTTCCAGCCATCGATTTCCTAGATCAACCCGAGCGAGACCTCCCTCGGCGTCTCGATCTGCAAAAACCCGCAATTCTCCGCCACGATCAAGAGCGATCACTCCCAACTCGTTGGGCTCGCTCCCTTGGATTGTGAAATCTACTGTTCTTCGAGCGTAGCCTGGAGCCTCAATCCTCAAGGTGATCGGCCCGGGCGTCAGCCCGGCTAATTCAAAATGCCCTTCAGAACCGCTGACTCCCTCCATGAGCCTTCCGCGAGACCAGGCTAGGAGATCTCCTCCCTCGTCTGTCTCGGGGGTCCAGAGTCGAGCCCCAGCAACCGGCCTACCGCTGCCCTCGTCCACGACCTGGCCTGTTGCGAGGAGGCCGCGCGGTAGCAAGAGATCGCCGAGATCCCGGACTTCGCCGGCTTCCCCAGGAGGTAGGACGATCGTCAACGGCCTGGTGCTGGGAGATGAGA
>JBCCLG010000369.1:0-5857 GCA_039027015.1 Acidobacteriota bacterium
AGCCTCTCCCGCTGGTCGCGCAGATCGTGCACCATGCTGTTGAACGATCTTGAGAGGTCGGCCAGCTCGCCCGCACCGCGCACCGGCAGGCGGGTCTCCAGGTCGCCGCGCGCCAGTCTTTCGGCACCTTCTGCCACCTCCCGCACTCCGGAGGAGATGCGCTGGGAGACGGGCAGAATGCCGAACACCGCCAGCGAGATGAGAAAAAGACCCAGACCCAGGTTGCGCACCGCGGCGCTGCGCAGCTCGCGCATGGCCTCGCCCATGGGCCTTGCCACGCCGAAGCGCAGGCCCGTGCTCTCGTCGGGGGAGACCGCGATGAGCCAGTCTCCCTGCCGCCAGCGGGTGCCGGGCGAGGCGTCCTCGGCAATACCCAAACGGCCCAGAACCTCGCGGCTCTGGTCGGTGTTGCTGTAGACGCGGCCCTCGGCGTCGACCGCGAAAGGAATCTCGCCCTCCTCGAGGGGGGTTTGAGAGAACAGATCCTGAAGCAAACGCTCGGCGTTGATTTCGGGCCGGAGGGCGCCCAGCATCCGCTCGCCGTCCCACACCTCGACGCCCATGGATTCGCCGAAAACGAGACGCGAGCGCCTGGCGGCCTCGGCATTGCGGCTTCGGCGATACTCCGCCATGGCCCGCCTCCTCTGGCGCTGAGCCTCGCGCCAGGCCTCGGAGGGCGGCGAGCCGGGCGCTGCCCGGGGTCCTGACGAAGGCGCGCGATCCGCCGCGGGAGGCGGCGCCTCGTCCTCGCCGGCCGCGATCTCGATCTCGATCTCGTCGACGGCCTGCTCGGCAGCCCGTCCGGGTCTGGGGGCGCGCGGATTCCTCCGTCCCGGGCCGTCGACCCCGGAACCTTCGGACCGTGAGTCCTCGAGATCTTCGAGGCGCTCGATGACTTTTATGCTCTCAAGGACCTTGAGACCCGCAAGGCCTTCGAGGTCCTCAAGACCCAAACTCTCGAGATCCAGATCCTCCAGATTCTCGAGGCCCAGGTCTTTGAGGCCGAGGTTCTCGAGATCCAGGTCCTCCAGATTCTCGAGGCCCAGATCCTCGAGGTTGAGCTTCTGCAGCCGCACTATCGCCTCGGACGCCGCCGCCCGATGCCGGGAGGCCTCCCACAGCAGAATCCGCTGATCGGCCTTAAGCTCGCGCGCGGCCTGCTCGGGCATCACGATGCGCACGCGGGTGGGAGACTCGGCGCCTCGATTCGGCTCCGGCCGGGGCCGAGGATCCGGTTCCGGCCCCGGCCAGGGTCCCGGCGGCGCGGCCCCCGGTTCGGGCGGGGCGGGCGGGCGCGGCGCCGGCCGAGGCTCGAAGGTCAGCGACTCGAGGGCGGGAGCCATCTCGCCCAGCTGACCGGCCAGCAGCCGATCCATGGCTTCCGAGCGCGGCTCGTCGTCGGCCAGCCGAAGCACTTCGGCCCAGGGCAGCTCGCGCACCCGGGCGCGAAAGCGCTCGCGAACCCTCGTCATGCGCTCTTCCATGACCCGCGACAGCTCCGCCGTCTCGGCGGCGGCAACCCGCCGAATGGTTCGCTGGGAGTCGAGGAAGGAGAAGCAGACGATGCCGGCGAGCGGCACGACGGCGAGCAGGAAGAAAGCCAGGAGCAGCTGGGTGCGGATGCGCATTGCGCCCAAGCATATCGCCGCCCGCATCAGGCGGGCGGCGGGCCCGCGGCCTAGCCGGCCAGGGCCCCGTGGTGCGCCGGGCCGGATCGATCAGGCCAGGTGGACGGCCCGCGCGTCGCGATCCGAGAGATAGCCGCCGTCGCTGCGCTTCTTCACCGTGCGATCGCGCCTCCAGGAGCGCTCGCAGCGCGGCTGATCCTTCAGATCGACGACCTCGACGGCGGCTCCGCCCTCGCTCGACGGCACCAGGTCGACCCGGGAGACGCCGAAGAGATCGGCGAGATCGGCCTCGAAGGGCGCCAGATCCTCGGCGCCGCCGAGGCGAACGCCGGCGTCGAGCGGATTTTCGATTCCCTCACCCTTGGCGTCCTCGAGGGCCTTGAGCACCGAGGAGCGAGCGGCGAGGAGGGAATCCCAGCCGGCGCTGATCTCCGGGGTCTCGAGGGCGAAGAGCGCCTTGAGGTGCACCGAACCGGAGCCGTCCTCGCCGTGCAGCGCCCCGTGGGCTTCGTCGGCGGTGTGCGGGAGGATCGGCGAGAGCAGCGAGCAGAGGGCGCCCGCCAGGCGCCACAGGGCGCTTTGAGTAGAGCGGCGGCGGGCGGAATCCCGCACGTCGCAGTAGAGCCGATCCTTGACCGCGTCGAGGTAGAAGGAGGACAGGGTGTCGTTGCAGAAGTCGAAGATCAGCAGATGGGCCTGGCGAAATTGATAGCCCTCGAAGGCCTCGAAAACCTGGGCCCGCAGCTCCTCGAGCTTGCCCAGCACCCAGGCGTCAGGCGAGGTGGGCGCCAGCTGGGAGACCGGCAGCAAATGCTCCTCGGGTTCGAAGTCGGCGAGGTTTGAAAGCAGAAAGCGCAGGGTGTTGCGCACCTTGCGGTAGGAGTCGCCGGCGAGATCGAAGTAGTGAGGGTCGATCTTCATGTCCTGCTCGAAGGCCAGGGAGCTGACCCACCAGCGCAGCACGTCAGCTCCGTGAGCCTTGAGCAGATCCTCCACCTTGAGGGCGTTGTTGAGCGACTTCGACATCTTCTTGCCGTCTTTGTCGACCGTAAAGCCGTGGGTCAAGACCGCCTTGAACGGCGAGACCCCCGTGACCCCCAAAGCCGGCAGCAGGGAGAGCTGAAACCAGCCGCGGTGCTGATCGGAGCCCTCGAGATAGAGATCCGTTGGGTAGCCGAGGTCGCGGCGACGCACCACGGCGTTCCACGACGAGCCCGACTCGAGCCACACGTCGCAGATGTCGTACATCTTCTCGAGAGACCCCGGGTCTCGGATCTCGAGATCGCCGAGATCCGGATCCGCCGCCGCGTCCCACGACGCCAGGAGGTCCGAAGGCTCCTTGAGAAACCAGGCGTCCGAGCCCTCGCGGCCGAAAACCTCGGCCACCGCGCGAACGCTGGCGCTGGTCAGCACCACCTCGCCCTCCGGCGTGCGGAAGGCCGGAATCGGCAGACCCCAGGCGCGCTGGCGGGAGATGCACCAGTCGGGACGCGATTCCAGCATGCCGCGCATTCGGTTCTGCCCCCAGCCCGGCACGAAATTCACGTTGTCCGCGGTGGATTCCAGGGCCAGCTGGCGCAGCGATTTGCCGTCGCGCACGGTCGGCCGGTCGACTGCGATAAACCACTGCTCGGTGGTGCGGAAGATCACCGGCGTCTTGGAGCGCCAGTCGTGGGGATAGCTGTGCCAAAAATCCTTGTGGAAGAAGAGATGCTCGCTCTCCCGCAGGTGTTCGATGATCCGCGGATTGGCGTCCCACACCACGACCCCGCGCAGCCACTCGGCCACGGTGTCGTCGTAGCTGCCGTCGCCGCGCACCGGGCAATAGGGCTCTAAGCCCTCGCGCTGCCCGGTGTCGAAATCTTCGTGACCGTGACCCGGGGCGGTGTGCACCAGGCCCGTACCGTCCTCGAGGGTGACGTGCTCGCCCAGAACCACCCGGCCGACGCCGTCCTCCGCCAGAGGCCGACGGTATTCGAGGCCCACCAGCTCGGAGCCCTTGACCCGCGCCACCTCGCGCAGCGGCCGCCCCGACACCTCGCCCACCGCCTCGAGCAGCCGGGCGGCGACCACCGTATGGCGGGTCGCGCCGGAGGCGTCCTCGAAGCTGGCCAGAGCGTAGTCGAAGTCCTCGTGCACGCAGATCAGCCTATTGGCCGGCAGCGTCCAGGGGGTGGTGGTCCAGATCATCAGCGACGGCGAAGCGCCCAGGGACTCCACGGCGACGCCGAAGACGCCGGAGAGGGCGGCCGGATCGGCGGCGTCGAAGCACACGTAGATCGAGGGGTCCTCGCGGTCCTGGTACTCCAGCTCAGCGTCGGCGAGGGCGGTCTGATTGGCCACCGACCAGTGCACGGGCTTGAGGTCGCGGTAGACCAGGCCCTGCTCGATGAGCCCCGCGAAGACCTCGAGGACCGACTCCTCGTAGCCGGGAGCCATCGTCATGTAGGGATTCTTATAGTCGCCGAGGGTCAGCAGACGCTGCATCTGCTGGGCCTGGAGCTTCTTGAACTTCTCGGCATAGCGCTGGCACTCGCGCCGGATGGCCATGCGCCGCTGGTCGACGGTGAGACCGGAGAGCTTCTTCATTTTGCCCGAGTCGATCAGCTCCATCTCCACCTTGTGCTCGATCGGCAGGCCGTGACAGTCCCAGCCGGGCACGTAGTGGCATTTGTAGCCCATGAGCAGCCGGCTGCGCACCACCATGTCCTTGAGCACCTTGTTGAGCAGATGGCCGACGTGGATATTGCCGTTGGCGAACGGAGGGCCGTCGTGGAAAGAGAAGACGGGCGCGTCGTGCCGGGCGCTTAAAATCTGCTCGAAGAGACCCTCTTTTTCCCAGCGGCGCAGCGACTGCGGCTCGTTCTGAGCCAGGTTGGCGCGCATCGGGAAGGGCGTTTTGGGCAGATTGAGCGACTTCTTATAGGTCGCTTTTCGTTTCTTGGCGTCGTCTACCGGTACTGGGTCGCTCATGGGAACTCTTTCGACGTTGATAAACCGATTTTTCTCGCCTGCGAGGCGTCTCGCTCCACGCTTCTTAGGCAGAAACAGAAGCGGCCTCGCGTGTGGCGAGGCCGTCTGGATACGGACAGAGGGACGCCTCGCTCAGCGATGGGGGCTGATAATGCTCCGCACGATAATCGCTCCGAGGGCATTGGCTCTGCGCATCCTTGGATTTTAGCCATCGCTCCCTCGAGGTCAAGCCCTCCGCCGCCCGAAGAGCGGGCCACCTTGAACGCGCTGGTCAACGATAGTAGCGTTGGGCTCTTGACGCGGCGTCATGCCGTCAGGGCCCACAAACGTCCTGGGCGGTCAAAGACCCACTGCCGGCTTCCGCACGAGCGGTCCAAAGGGACTTCCAAGACATGAGAACAGTTCGATTCGGGCGCACTGAGGCCGAGCTGCCGTCGGTTGGCCTGGGAACGTGGGCTCATGGCGGCCCGAATACCGTGCAGGGGCGCGCCGTCGGCTGGTACGGCGCCTCGCGCGAGGAATCCCGGCGCTCGGTGGTCGACGCCCACGCCTCCGGAATCATCCATTGGGATACCGCCGACGTCTACGGAGACGGCCGCTCGGAACAGATCATCGGCGACTCGTGGTCCGACGTGCCGCGGGCCGACATCTTCTTGGCCACCAAAGTCGGGTGGGATCCGGGCAACTACACCCACTACTACCATCCGGCTCAAATCCGCCGGCAGTTCGAGCGCTCCCTGCGCAATTTGGCCACCGACTACGTGGACCTCTACTATCTGCACCACTGCGACTTCGGCCCGGAGGGCGAGTTTCTCGACGACGCCCTGGAGCTTCTGCACTCCTTCCGAGACGAAGGCAAGGTCCGCTTCATCGGTCTCTCGGACTGGAAGAACGAGAGCATCGTGCGCTACGCCTCGAGGGTCGATCCCGACGTGATCCAGTGCTATCGGAACGTGGTCGACGACACCTACGAGTCGAGCGGGCTCAAGGCGTGGGTCGAGGCCAACGACGCCGGCGTGGTCTTCTTCTCGCCGCTGAAGCACGCTCTTCTTCTCGGACTCTTCGAGGGTCCGGTGACCTTCGGCGAAGGCGATCACCGAAGCTCTCTTTCAGACTTCCGCGACCACGGCCTGATCACCAGGCTGAGGGCCTGCCGCAGGGAGATGGAGCACCGCTTCAAAGATCAGGCTGAGCCGGTGCTGCACGGCCTGCTGGGAGCCATCCTCTCCGACTCTCCGTCGGGCTGCGCCCTGGTC
>JBCCLG010000370.1:0-5852 GCA_039027015.1 Acidobacteriota bacterium
AAACACGGCGGCAGGTATCTCGCCCGCACGGCGAACCATGAACAAATCGAGGGCGAAACCGAAGAGGCGGCGCTGCGCATCCTGATCGAGTGGCCCTCCAGGGAGTCCGCGCTGGCCTTCATGCAGGATCCTGAATACGTGCCGCACCTCAAGAGCCGTACCGAGGGCTCCAGGAGCCTGCACTTCCTGATCGAAGCCACCGACGACCTCGCCGGCTGAACCGCCTCGGCAGCGCTGAAGACTCCGCCCAGGAAAAGAGATCGGCATTTCTGCTATCATCTATTGATAATAGATTCTCATGTGGTCCGAAGGCGACGGGTCCCGCCGGCCTTCGCCAGCGCACGTTTTCTCGCACTACGCTTTTTGCCGAGCTCACACTCCAAAGGAGACTTCAGTAGATGTTGATCGCATCGAAGTCTTATTGCCTCATTGGCGGCCAGCCTTCTGGCGCCCCTTGCCATTGCCGACGAAGAAGCCCCGGCGTCGGGCGAGCCCCAGGCCGCCGCAGCCGAGGACAGTCTCACCCCGTTCCAGGTGCGCCACGGCGACCTGGTCGAGAACAGCCGCAGGATGGCCCTCGATCGGAGCGGTCCCCTGCTGCGAGAGGTCCCAGAGCCCTCCAGCAAATTCAGGAAGAACGAGTGGCGCGAGAAATTCGGCACTCGCACCGTGCCGACGAATCGGGCCTGGGAGCCCGATCAGCGCCCGCAGAAGGGGGCCGCGCCCGGCCTGGGCCTGAGCCTCGACTTCGGGATCGAGAGCATCGATCTCAGCGACGCCTCGGGCATCACCGGCTTTCTCGGCACGCCCCCGGACACTATGGGCGCCGTGGGGCCCACGCAGTTCTTTACCGCTCAGAACACCGCCTACAGAGTTCACGACAAGCTCACCGGAGCCGCGGATCCGAGCCTCGACGTGGCCGACGGCGACTTCTGGGTCGCGGCGGTGGATCCGGACGATAACGGCGGCGGCGACCCTCGGGTGCGCTACGACCGGATCAACGACCGCTGGGTGATCATCGCCTTCGACCTGGGCCCCAGCGGCAACCTGGCCAATAACCGGATTCTCCTCGCCGTCAGCGACGGCCCGACCCTCAGCACCAGCACGGTGTGGACCCAATTCTTCTTCACCCCGCTGGACACCAACGGCGGCGCCAGCGAGTCGGGCTGCTTCGCCGACTATCCGATGCTCGGAGTCGACCGCAACGCGATCTACATCGGCGCCAACATGTTCAACGTCTCCTCGCCCAACGGCGGCTGCGGCGGCGGAACCGGTACCTCGACGGCCGTCTTTGTGACGCCGCTCAACCAGCTGCCGATCGGCGGCGGCAACGTGTCCAACATCACCACCGCGTTCACCGGCCTGCTGGGTTCGGTGCCGATCTGGAGCCCCATGCCGGCGGACAACGTCGACCCCGCCGCCACCACGGGCTACATCATCGGTCACGACGCCGCCTCCGACACCAACCTCAAGCTCGGCAAGATCTCGAATCCGGGCGGTGCCGCCGGCACGCCGACCTTGACCTGGACGGACATCACGATCAGCGACAAGAACGACGGCTACGGCACCGGCGTGCCTTATCCAGGGGTTCCCGCTCCGACGGGCACCATCCCCGATTGGGGCCTCGCCACCCTCGGCTTCCGTCCCCTGGGCGGCGCCCACGTGGTGGACGGCCGGCTGTGGACCGCCATGACCAGCTCGGTCGACGGCCCCGACGGCACGCTCGAGCTTTTCCCGGATACCGGCGATCGCCACTCGGTGGTCTACTTCGAGATCGACGTCGCGACCGACGCGCTGATCCAGGACGGCAACGTCTTCGACCAGGAGACCGCGCTCAACGATGACCCGACCCACGTGTGGATGGGCTCGATCGGCGTCAACGGCCAGGGACACGCCGTGGTCGGCGCAACGGGCGCCAACACGACTACCGTCGCGCCCTCGGCCATGTGGGCGGGCCGCCTGGCGACGGACCCCCAGGGTCGATTCTCGAATCCCGATGTCTACCTGGCCGGCACCAACACCGGCAACGCGCGCCACAGCTTTGAGACCACCAATCGGGCTACCCGCTGGGGCGACTATGCCCAGGTGACCGTCGACCCCTGTGACGACATGACGTTTTACGCCATCGCGCAATACCAGGATACCCCCGCGGTTTCCACCGGCGGCAACTGGGCCACCGCCATCGCCCGCGTGCTGGCTCCGCCGCCGACGTTCGGCGCCGCGAGCGCTCCGGCCATCAACGACGGTCAGGCCTCCGTGACCCTCACGGTCACCGGCGAGGGCTTCTACCAGACGCCCACGACCGGCATGCCCGCCTGCCGCACTCAGCTCGAGATCACCTCGGACATCGCCAACCTCGGCGTCAACGGCGTGACCTTCGTCAGCTCCACCGAGATCGTGATCGACTTCGACACCACCTCCGCCTCGGGTCCCGGCACGGTGACGATCACCAACCCGGACGGCCAGTCGACCAGCTTTGACACGCGGGTCGGCAGCGGCATCTTCGAAGACGATTTCGAATCGGGCGGCACCGGCCTCTGGTCGAGCACCTCCCCGTGATCCCGCCGCTCGCGGTGCGCTGCTGATCCGCGTGCCCGGGCTCGAAGGCCCCGGCTCCCTCAGGGAGAGTCGGGGCCTTTTTCTTTTCGAGGCGCCCTCTTAGAAGCTTCCGCTGGAGCGTTGCCAGTATCGGGCGTCGCCGCTCTCGAAATCGTCGACGAAGACTCGGCCGTCGACTTGAAAAAAGGTTGTCATGCCGCGGCCGCCGTGCTCGAGGATATGGCAGTGGGCGAGCCAGCCGCCGCTGGTGGCGGCGGTCGGAGACTTGCCGCCCGCGAAAACCTTCCCTTCCCTGCCGGCGTCGTCCACCTTCATCAGCAGCCGAGTGACGCTCCAGCTCCGGCCCGGAGCGCTGCCGGGGCGCCGCACCATGAGAATGGTGTCTTTATTCTCCACAAAGGGCTCCGGAATGATCCGGCTGTTCTCGGGATTGTCGAGGTCCACCAGCTCGGTTTCGAGGTGCTGGAACGAGAAGCCGTGAAGGTGAAAATTGTGGTGGCTGCCGGTGAGGTTTCGAACCTCCCACAGGTAGGTGTTGCCGACCCCCAGAGCGTGGACGTCGTCCGGGGCGAGGGCGGGGAAAGGCTTGCCCGGCTCCTGGGCGAAGAAGATGACGTGGCCGGTATTCCAGTCCGGAAGGGTGTGCCCGAAAGTGAGCGGGAGGGTCCGCGCGCCTTCCGCGGAGAGGGCTTCGATCTCCACCAGGTCGGCCGGCGGAGCGTAGAAGTCTTCCCGGGAATCGCCGACCAGCTGGAGATCGGCAAAGACCTTCATCGGCCGCGTGCCGTCGGGGATGTTGTGGCCTACCGCCACCGTCCCGTCCGGCAGGAAATCGACGCTGTGGCGCCCCCGCTGCCAGTCGTGCCACTCGAAGCGCAGGGGCGAGCCGTCGGCGTTGTCGCGCAGGAAGATCAGCACGTCGGCGCGCTCTCCCGGGGTCAAGAGCAGCCCCGAGCGCGGCAAAACCGAGGGATCGTGCTTGTGAAGACCCGCCTGGGCGAGACCCGTGGGCACGACGGGAACCACCCGCACCGGCTTCTCGAGCAGACCCTGATCCCCCCCGATGCGCCACATCAGGTGCTCGTTGACCGACACCCTCAGGAAGCGGGAGCTGGAGGCGTTGATCAGCCGCAGGCGGTGGGGAACCCGGCGCTCGAGGCTGAGGGTGGGCCGCACGGCACCGTTCAGGAGCTGAGTCTCCCCTTCCCTGCCGTTGAGCTGCTCGAGGGCGATAGCGGTGCGGTCGCCGGAAAATGGCTCGATGATCTGATTCGAGTCGTCGAGGTGGATATCGTCCAAGAATAGAACGTGGTCGCGCTCCTCCCCCGGCAGGCCGAGAGCCTGCTCGACCGCGCGGTCGCGCACCCGCAGCGCGCCGTAGAGGCCCCGCTCCAGCTGCCGGTAGCTTCGGATGCCGGGGTGGAACCAGAAGGTGCCGGCCCGCAGCAGCCTGAACTCGTAGCGGTAGGCGCCGCCCGGAGGAACCGCCGGCTGGGCTATCTCCGAGCCGTCCATGGTGGCGGGAGTCTGCAGGCCGTGCCAGTGCACCGTGGTCTCGACCGGCAGGTCGTTGCAAAAATTGACGATCAGCAAATCCCCGAGGTTGGCTTCGATCGTCGGTCCGGGAAGCGAGCCGTTGTAGGCGTAAATCGAGGTCGTGAGGCCCTCGCGAATCGGCCACTCAACCTCGGCGGCGGTCAACTCGATTTCGACGATGCGCGGATCGGGGTTGATGTCGATCGCCCTGGGAGGACCGATCGTTCCCGCAAAGCTCGCGGGCGCTGAAAGCCCCACCGCACAGGAGGCCGTCGCGGGCTGAGCCAGCCACCCTCCCGACGCCACGAGCGCAAGCATCGAAAGAAACGTTTGGGTTCTGCAAAAATATCGCATGGCAATTCTCCGATCTTTCCCGACGCTCGCTCAAGGAACCGTCGAGGTCCAGGCCGAGGTATTTCCCGCTTCCAAATCATCCCTAAAAATAAGCTCGCTTCCCTGCGCCCCGATCTGGATCCACCGGGCGACGGAGGGGACCCCGTCCTCGCTCATGAGAAAAACCATGTAGAAATTCGGCGGCAGAAGATTCGGATTGTCGGGAACGGTGAAGGTCGCGGCGCCGCCGCCGCTGGAGTCAAAGCTCACCGGCACGCTGATCTGGTTATAGGAAAAGGAATGGGTTTGACTGCCCGAGCGGTGAATCACCGCGTGGGAAACGGGCACGGTGGAGCTGTAGCTCAGGCTTACGCGGCCGCCGTAGGCGGCCTGGGCGGGCAGGGAGCTGAGGATGGGTCGAGGCGTCCTGAAGAGATAGTAGGGACTCCAGATTTCATAGTCCGGAGACTCACCGAAGATCCCGGGGCCATTGTTGCCCTCACCGCCCGAGAGAATCACCCGGCCGTCGGGAAGCAGGAGGGTCGTCGAGTGGTAGCCCCTCGGAATGGTGAAGGGCGCCATGTTGGTCCAGGTATCGGCCACCGGATCGTAAAGCTCCGGGGTCAGAAGAGCGGAACCCACGCCCTCGTCGCCGCCCACCACCAGGACCTTGCCGTCCGGCAGGACGATGGCGTCGATAAACGCCCGGGTGCCGCTCATGCTGGCGACGTTCTGCCAGCGGGGATTGGGCTGCGAGAGGTCGATCACCTCGGCGCTGTTGAAATAAAGGATTTTGTCCTCTCCGCCGACGATCAGAATCCGCCCGTCCTGCAGCCGGACGGACGATCCGTTGCCCCGGGCGCGGTTTAGGTTGGTGGTGTCCACAAAGGTCCAGGTTTTGGCCACCGGATCGTAGAGATAGGTCTCCGGCAGATGGCCGGACTGAAAGATTTTGCCGTCCGGCATGAGGTGCAGTCGGTTGTAGGCCTCCACCCACTGACCGGGGATGCCCTCGCCGCCCGCCGGAGTCCATTGGCCGCTGGCAACGTCGTAGACCTCGATCGTCGGATCGTTGGTGCTGACCTCCGCGGCCTCGTTCTGACCGCCGAAGGTCCAGATGGAGTTGTCACCGAGCTGGAGGGTCGAGGGATACCAGCGAGGGCGGTTCATGGGCGACACCACGGTCCAGGTTTCCGTCCGGTAGTCGAAGTAGCCGGCCCCGTTCAAATCGTTGGGCGGCAGGGTCTCACCGCCGTTGAAGAGCAGCCTGCCGTCGCTGAGCATCGTGTGGCCGCCGCAGAAATAATTCTCCGGAACCGTCACGTAGCGAGCGCCGGCGGGATCGTCGGGATCGAAAACCACCGAGGGCGTCCTGCCGTCCGGGTTGAACCTGTGGGGCACGTAGAGCACCTTGCCGTTGGGCA
>JBCCLG010000371.1:0-5843 GCA_039027015.1 Acidobacteriota bacterium
CGCGGTGCTCACCGGCATCGTCTTCCCGCTGATCTGGCTCGCCCAGAGTCGGGAAGCGGCTTCTGCTTCTCCTCTCGGCCCCCTCAAAACTCGCGCGGCCAACCGACCGCGCGCAGCCCCCCGGGCGCCGCAGCGGAGGCGACTCAGCTGCGCCTTCACATCATGAGCCCCGACGATCGCTCGATCGTCGCTCAGCAGACGTCGAAGTGCCCGAAGAGCCACTCGATCGCCGCGGGCTCCGCCGGCGTGCCCGGCGCGGATCCGCTCGTCGGGCCGGATTCGGCCGCCGGCTCGGCGCCGCTCTCGACCTCGAGCTCCGAGGCGGCGGGGTCCGAAGTCTCGGTGGCGGACGCCTCGGCACCAGGGGCGGGGGTCTCCTCGGGCTCGAGGCGCTGGAACCAGATGGCGTCGTGGCGCTCGCCGGTGGCGCAGCGCACGTCGATCACGGCGTAAATGCCCTCGGCGGCGCCGCCCATGGTTTCCATGGAGCCCCTGGCAGCCCGCCACTCGAGAGACTGACTGCCAACCACCAGCTCGCCGGAGCCCAGGTCCTCGATCTTCTTGAGGTCGATATCCAGATTCACGCTGGCGCCGCTGTTCTTGCCGGCCAGCACCTCTTCGAAGGCTTCCTCACCGCGGCCGCGCAGGCTCATGTAGAGAAAGATGTTGCGGCCGAGCTGATCGTGACGCAGCACGAGATTCTCCATGGCCTCCACCTTCTCCTCGAAGGACCCCTCGATCGCCTCGCCGGGATCGCCATCGCTCAGGATGGCGATCTTCATCACGAAGGGAAAGGTGAAGAAAGCGTGGGAGTACCAGCCCTCGGGCAGAGTCTCTGCGCCGAGTAGCTCCATGGTCGCGTCGGCCCGGGCGAGCGGATCGGCCATGTCCTCCACCATCGACTTGAACATGTTGACGCCGAAGAAGGACACGCCGGCGACGGCGCCGATCAGGAGCAGGACCATCAGCATGCATCCGCAGCCGATCCAGACCCAGGCGGGGGTTTTTTGAGCTGCCATCGCGGTCTCCTCGGAAAATTCTCGCTCGCCGGGATCCTAGTCGATCGACGTCGGCGCTTCAGGCGTCCGCGGCGTCCGGGAGCGCGATCTCTCTGGAGAGATTGTCCTCGAGCACCACGGCCGTGCCGTAAACCAGAACCTCCGAGGAGCCGGGCGCCGGGCTCGAGGTGGAAAAGCGCATCCCCACGATGCCGTTGGCGCCCAGGTCCATGGCCTCTGAAATCATGCGGTCGAGGGCCTGCTCCCGGGCCTCCGAGAGCATCTTCGTGTATTCGTGGATCTCGCCGCCGATCGCGTTTCGCAAATGGGCGAGAAGGTCCTGGCCGACGTGCCGGCCGCGCACCGACGTGCCCCTCACCAGCCCGAGAGTGCGTTCGATCCGGCGATCGGGAAACTCGGAGGTCGTGGTCACGATCATCGATGCACATCCCGATAGCGGTCGGAGGGAAGACTCTTCAGGCGGTCGAGCAGAACCGAGAGAAAGAGCAGGACGAGGCCCCCGGGAAGACCGAGGACCAGGAAAATTTCGAGGGGATCTCCGGTTTCGGAGAGGAATCGCCAGAGGGCCAGGAGAGTCACCAGAACCAGCCATGTGCACACCACGAACCAGCCGAGGGAGCGGCTGATGCGGCTGGTGCGGGTGGCCGGCAGCTCGGCCCACACGACGTCTTCCGGGGGGAGGAAGCGGGTGGAGAGGGCGGTGGAGCGAAGAGCCTGCAGCTCTTCATAAAGGCGGCGGGCTTCCGGATCCTCCTCGAGGCGCAGCCGCACGCGCTGCATTTCGCGGTGCGAGAGCGAGCCGTCGAGGAAGCCGGAGAGCAGCTCCTCGTCGAAGGGATGGGAGTCGTGGGCCACGGTTTGGCCTCCTGGGGGACGTCAATCGAGCAGGGTGCGGAGATCGTCCTTCAGCACCGCTCTAAGACGTTTGCGGGCGCCGTGCAGGCGGGACATGACGGTGCCCATGGGGATGTTCAAGGTATCGGCTATTTCGGAGTAGGCGAGATCCTGATAGTCGCGCAGCACCAGGATTTCGCGCTGGGCCTGGGTGAGCTCCGAGAGCGCCTGCCACAGGCGGGCCTGCAGCTGGGTGTGGGCGACGTCGCGCTCCAGGTTGACGGTGGTGTCGACCAGCTCGAGGGCGGGGCGGTCGTCGCCCTCGCACGCCGCCTGATCGATGGAGTCATGCTTGCGCACCTTGCGTCGCCGGTAGAGATCGAGCACGCGGTTGCGCACGATCTGGAAGAGCCACGGGCGCACCGGACGCTTGGCGTCGAAGCGGTGCAGGGTGCTGAAGAAACGCAGCATCGCGTCCTGAGCCACGTCGAGGGCGTCGTCGGGATTGCCCAGCAGCTGGAGGGCCAGGAAATAGGCCGGCTGCCGGTGCCGATGGGCCAGCTCGTCGCGCGCTGCGGCGTCGCCGCCGCGGGCGAGACGCACCAGCTCGGCTTCGGAAAGGGCCTTCACGGACGCCTTCTTCGCGCGGGGCGCGCGGGCGGCGGCGACAGAGTCGGCGGGGCGGTCGAAGGATAGGAGGGCTTCCACATAGCTCGATACGAACGACCCCGGAGGGTATTCGAATTTTAATGACGATCCGGCAAAAACGTGTCGTCCGCCGTCTCGAGCTGGCACAATGAAGCCGTCTTGGGGGCCGAAAAGGCCGCGCCCAAGCCGCTCCGGACAGCGCTCGGCCTGCCGAAAATCCAGGAGAAGACCCGATCGACTACTCGGTCATCATCCCGACCTTCAACCGCATGGACACGCTGCCCGAGGTGCTCGCCGGCCTCGCGGCCCAGAAGGGCGCGCCCGGCTTCGAGGTCCTGGTGATCGACGACGGCTCGAGCGACGCCACCTGGAGCTGGCTCGAGCAGCTGAGCCTCGGCGTGCCCTGCCGCGCCCTGCGCCAGCAGAACGCCGGCCCCGCCAGCGCGCGCAATCGGGGCGTGCGCGAGGCGCGGGGCCGCCGGGTGGCCTTTCTCGGTGACGATACCGTCCCTGATGCAGGATGGCTGGCGGCCCACGAGCGAGCTCGCGGGCGCTTTCCCGACCACCCCCTGCTGGCCGTTCTCGGCTACACGGGCTGGCATTCCCGCATGCGCCAGACGCCCTTTCTCGACTACATCAACGAGTATGGCCTGCAGTTCGGCTACGCCCTGATCGACCGGCCCGACGAAGTGCCTTTCAACTTCTTCTACACTTCCAACATCAGCCTGCCGCGCGAGGCCCTGCTCGAGGAGCCCTTCGCCCTCGAATTTCCCTACGCGGCCTGGGAAGATATAGAGGTTGCCTATCGGCTTGAGAAGCGCGGCCTGCGGCTGATCTACGAACCCTCGGCCCGCGTCGCCCACGACCATCCCACGGATCTGGAGCGCTTTATGGACCGTCAGGAGAAGGCCGGCTATTCCGCGGTGGTCTTCTTCGAAAAACACAGCGAGCTCGGCGGCTTTCTCGGCCTCGGCCCCCAGGGCCCCCCCGAGATGCCCACGGCCTCAAAGCAGCGCTGGCGCGAGCGTACGGCGCGCATCTTGCAGAGGATTCCTTTGCCCGTCAGGACACCCCGGCTCTGGGAAGATCTTCTTCGCTTCTACTACATCGCAGGCCTGCGCCGGGGCTGGCATGAGCGCGTGATGCAGCGAGCGAGCGCCGATGCCGAGCGGGCTGACTCACTTCCGCTCCGCGAAATCCCAAAGGAGGCTTCACCATGAAACACCACGCCATCATGAGGCCGCTGCTGGCCCTGGCCCTGGGCGCGCTGATCGCCGCGCCCCAGGCCATCGCCGACGGCAGCGCCGCGGCGGATTCGAGGGACCGGCAGCTCCAGCAGGAGAGCCGCAGCTCTTCGAGGCAGGCGAGCCCGCGTTCGTCGGCGAGATCGTCCCAGCGGTCCGCCAGATCCAGTTCGCCGCGCTCCTCGAGCAGCCGCTCCGCGCGCTCCTCGGGCTCGTCGGCGCGCTCCCAGAGAAGCTCCGGTCGCTCGGCCCAGCGCTCCTCCAGCGGCTCGCGCTCCAGCCGCCAGGCCACGGCCCCGAGGTCCTCCTCGCGGCCCCAGGCCCGCGCGCAGCAGCGCCAAAGCAGGCCCAGCCGCCAGGCCACGGCCCCGAGGTCCTCCTCGCGGCCCCAGGCCCGCGCGCAGCAGCGCCAGAGCAGGCCGCGGCAGGCCCCTTCGCGGCAGGCCGCCCCCAGGCAGGAGCGCCGCGCCGCCCCCGCGAGCCCCCGCTCCTCCAGCCGGACGCGCTCGCGGGTCGAGAGCACCCCGATCTCCCGCAGCGCGTCGCCCCGCGCCGAGCGGCCGCGAACGGTGCGCCAGCAGCGGACCGGCGGCCGGGTCGAGAGCACGCCGATCGCGCGCACCGAGCGTCGCGCCAGCCCCCGCTCGCGCTCCGTCACCCAAACTCGCACCGTCACCCAAACCCGCATCGACAGCGGCTCGACGAGCGCCCGCAGTCCCGAAGCCCGAGGCCTCGGCCGCACCCGTGGACAGGCGATCAACCGGGAAGACTCCCGCAACCCGATCACCCTCGAGGGAAGCGGCGGGCGGCAGAACCGCGCGCCCCAGGCCACCTCGACTTCGGTGACGCGCTCGCGGGGCTCCTCCTACGACGACCGCTACCGCTACAGGCGCGGCCGCGGGTACGGCTCGTTCGGCTACGGATACGGCGGCTACGGGTACGGCAGGGGTTTCGAATACGGCGGCTTCAGAAGGGGCTTTAGAACGCCTTTCTTCAGCAGCTTCAATCGCCGGTACTTCAGCCCGTTTTACTCGTACTACGGGTCGTTCTCCTTCTGCTATCCCTACTGGCTCTACCCGAGCGTCTACCTGCAGGTGTCGAATTACGATGGCGGCGCCTACGGCGGCGGCTATTACGGCAGCGGCGGCGCCTACTACGGCGGCGATAGCTCGGCCTACCGCTCGCCGGGACGGGGCGTTGGAGCCCTCGATACCGACGTCTCGCCCGAGGACGCCCAGATCTTCATCGACGGACGGCCGGTCGGCCAGGCCGATGATTTCGACGGCTTTCCGGACAAGCTGTGGCTCGAGGAGGGCACCTACGACGTGGCCATCTACCACCCGGGCTACAAGACCATCTTCCGTCAGTACACGATCTACCCCGGCCAGGTGATCGACATCGAAGATCGCATGACCCGCGGCGAGGCTCTGCACCCGGATGACCATGGCCCCACCACCACCGCTCGCCGCGACGCTCGAATCGCTCAGGACCGTGAGCAGGCTCGCCTGGCCGACAGGCAGAATCGCGCCAGCGGCGGCGAGCGCGCCGCCAGCGGCAGGCTGCTGCTCGACATTTGGCCGAGCGACGCCGCGGTCTACCTCGACGGCAACTTCCTCGGCACCGCCGCGGAGGTCTCCCAGCTGAGCGCCGGCCTGGTGGTGACCGTCGGCGAGCACAGCCTCGAGGTCACGAGGCCGGGCTTCGAAACCCGCTCGGTCGTCGTCCGCGTGGGTGAGGAAGAGCGCCAGGAGCTGGTGATCGAGCTCGAGCGCTGACGCTGCGCTCTTTACAGCTCCGCGAGGCGGCGGTCGAATTCGGCCGCCGCCGCCGCCGCTTCATCGATCGCCCGCTCGAAGGCGGCGGCGTCCACGGACCCGGGGTCGCGCTGGCGTCGCACCAGCTGGTCGGCGCGATCGAGGACCCGATCGATCACCGAGAGGGTCACCAGCATCTGTGACGAGGCCGAGCTGGCCGGCCGCTTCGGAAGACTCGCTCGCAGAACCTTGAGGTCGTCGCCGAGGTAGAAGAGCACCTGACCCCACTCGCGGGCGTGCTCTTCGGGATCGAGGCCGGCGGCCGCCAGGCTCTCGCTTTCGGC
>JBCCLG010000372.1:0-5820 GCA_039027015.1 Acidobacteriota bacterium
GCGCATCGTCTCGGTCGGCTTTCCGTTCTACGCCTTCGGCATGGTCCTAACCCAGAGCTTCAACGGCGCCGGCGACACCTGGACGCCCACCTATCTCAACCTCTTCTGCTTCTGGATGCTGGAGCTGCCCCTGGGCTACACCCTGGCCAAGCACACCGAGATGGGGCCGCGCGGCGTGTTCTTCGCCATCGCCATCGCCTTCTCGATGCTCGCGGTGGTGAGCGCGATCAAGTTCCGCCAGGGCACCTGGAAGGACCGCTCGGTCTAGATAGCTAGCGAGGTCGGGGGCCGCGCTCAGGGCGCGACGGCGCGGGAGAGCTCGTCGATCGCCCTTGCGAGGCCGGCGTCGAAGGCGCGCTCCCAGGCCGCCGAGGACTCGCCCTCCAGCTTGGGGAAGAGGATGCCCCGTGAGGAGTTGACCAGTCCGCCCTCGAGTCGCCGCCCGCCTGGACCGAGGGTGAAGGACCGCACGGCGTCTTGGGCCGAAGCGCCCTGGGCGCCGTAGCCCGGCACCAGCACCAGGGAGTGGGGCAGCAGCCGCCTCACCGCCTCGGCCTGGCCTGGCCAGGTCGCGCCCAGAACCACCCCGAGGCTCGACCAGCCGGTGGCCGCGCCGCGCAGCTTCTCGGCGGCCGGCGCCAGGGTTTCGGCCACCCGGTGAAAGAGGGGCTGTCCCGCGATCTCGAGGTCCTGCAGGGTTCCGGCCCCCGGGTTGCTGGTGCGCACCAGCACAAAGAGGCCGGCGCTCACCTCCGAGCAGCGCTCGATAAACGGCTCGAGGGAGTCGAGGCCCAGATAGGGGTGAACCGTCAGGGCGTCGCCGGCAAAGGGCGCGTCGGGGCCGAGGTGCGCCCGGGCGTAGGCGGCGGCGGTCGATCCGATGTCGCCGCGCTTGGCGTCGATCAAAACCAGCAGGCCGCGCTGGCGGGCGCGCGCGATCACGCGCCCCAAGGCGCGCAGGCCGCGCCAGCCGAGCTGCTCGAAAAAGGCCACCTGGGGCTTGACTACCGCCACCCGATCGGCGATGCGGTCGATCACCGCGAAGAAGAAATCCTCCACGGCCTCGGCCGTCGTGGGCTCGTCGGGGTTCATGGAGCCGCGCCTAAAGAGCGGCGGCAGCTGGCCCAAATGGGGGTCGAGCCCCACGCACAGCGGATGCTCGAGCCGCCGGGTGGCCCCGATCACGCGATCCGCGAAGCTCGACTCCGTCGCCATGATCAGCTCAGCTCAACTCAACTCAATAGCGAGGATCTTCTCGGTTTCCTCAGCGCGCGCCTGGCGGAGCTTCTCGAGCAGCTCCGGGCGCGTCAGGGCGAGGATGCGCAGCGCCAGTATGGCGGCGTTGATGGCGCCCGCCTTGCCGATCGCCAGGGTGCCCACCGGAATGCCCTTGGGCATCTGGACCGTCGAGAGAAGGGCGTCGAGGCCGTCGAGCGACCAGCCCTGGAGCGGCACGCCGAGCACCGGCAGCTCGGTGTGGGCCGACACCACGCCCGCCAGGTGGGCGGCGCCTCCGGCTCCGGCGATCAGCACCTCGATGCCGCGCGACGCCGCCGACCGCGTGTACTCCACCGCGGCGTCCGGCGTGCGATGCGCCGAGAGCACGCGAGCCTCGCACTCGATGCCGAACTTCGCCAGGGTGTCCGGGGCGGCTTTCATGGTGCCCCAATCGGATTCACTGCCCATCAAAATACCGACCAGCGGCTTGCTGTCTGACATCGCGCGACCTCGCTTCGGGAAGGCCCGGCCGGGAAGGGCGCCGGGCTGGAAAGGGTGCCGGAGTCGCGGACGACCGAGCGCCGCCCGCCAACGCCGGGATCTTGCCTTACGGGCCCCACCGAGTCCAGAGCTATCGGTTCTCGAGGGCCGACGCTTTTACCGGTCCGAGACACGCGTCGGTGCTCGATCGGGCCTCAGTCGAGATTCTCCTGATGCACCAGCCGCCGATCCGAGAGGCGGAGGGCCGTGAGGCCTCGGTCCCAAGCCGCGCCGCTGTCCAGCCCGCAGAAATCCGCTCCCAGGCGAACCCCCAGGGCCGCCCAATGCCCGAAGACCACGCGGGCCCCGGCCCAGCTCCGGTCCGCCGCCGCGAACCAGGGCGTTGACCCTGGCGGGGCCTGCTCGGGCGGGCCCTTGAAGGAGCATCCCCCGCCGCGGGCGTCCAAGAGGCGCAGCGACGTGAAGCCGTAGAGCGCGCGGGCCTCCGCGCGCAGCTCTGGGGGAGCCTCCGCCTTGAGGTTCAGGAGGCGGTGATCGCCCGCGCGAAGGCGCGCGGCCACCGCCGCGGCCTGGCGCTCCGCCTCGCGGATCGTCCAGTCGGGCCACAGCCCGGCGTGCACCAGCACGAAGGGGCCGTGGCGGTGAAGAAGCGGCCGCTCGCGCAGCCAGCCGAGAAGCTCGTCGGCGTCCGGCGCGTCCAGCACGGGCTCGAGATCTTCTCCCGCCCTGCGCAGGCCGGCGGCCGCGGCAAGAAGATGGAGGTCGTGGTTGCCCAACACGCAGGCGAAGCGGTCGCCCAGCTCCAGGGACCGCGCGCGCGCCCAGCGCAGGACCGCCAGCGAAGCCGGCCCGCGGTTGACCAGATCGCCGAGAAGAAAAAGCGAGTCCGAGGCGTCGTCGAAGTCGAGGCGCCCCAGAAGGGCCGTGAGCGTGGCGAAGCGGCCGTGCACGTCGCCCACCGCCCACGCCTCGGCCATCAGCCGTCGTCCTCGCTCTCGAGCAGCTCGCGCATCTCGTCGAATCGAGCGCGCTCTTCGGGGTCGACCCGGGGATAGGAGAGGCCGAGGCCGCGCAGGGTGTCGACCACGATCTCGGCGACCTTGAGGCGCATGAAGGGTTTGTCGTCCGCCGGGATGGAGTACCACGGCGCCCAGGACCTCGAGGTCTGGTTGAGAGCGTCCTGATAGGCAGCCATGTATTTCTTCCAGAAGCCGCGCTCGCGCACGTCGCCAGCGGAGAACTTCCAGTTCTTTTCCGGCACGTCGAGGCGAGCGATAAAGCGGTTCTTCTGCTCCTCGCGCGACACGTTGAGGAAGAACTTGACCACCACCGTGCCGTTTCGCGCCAGGTGCTTCTCGTGATCGCGAATCGATTCGAAGCGCTCGCTCCACAGCTCCGAGAGGTCGCCCGAGAGGCCGGGAAGCCGCTGATTTCCGAGGTATTCGGGGTGCACGCGCACCACCAGCACCTCCTCGTAGTAGGAGCGGTTGAAGATGCCGATCTGCCCGCGCTCGGGCAGGCGGGTCGCGCTGCGCCACAGAAAGTCGTGGTCGAGCTCGAGGCTCGAGGGCTGCTTGAAAGAGTGCACGCGGCAGCCGGCGGGATTGACCCCGCTCATCACCGCGCGGATCGTGCTGTCCTTACCGGCGGCGTCCATGGCCTGGAAAACCAGCAGAATCGCGCGGCGGTCGTGGGCCCAAAGCGTGCGCTGGAGGTCGTGGAGCTCCTCCACTTTTTCAGCGAGCCGGGCCTTGAGGATCTTTTTCTTGGGCGTGCCCGAGGGCGGCTGACGTTCGGCCTTCTCGAGGTCGAAAGCGCCATCGAAGGGCACGAGGTAAGGGCTTTTGACGGCTTCGAACATGATCGCTCCTGTGGGGCTCTATAAAAAAAGCGGGGGCCGGCCAGAGAATCAGGTCGTCCAGGGCGGGTCGGCCCAGAAGCCGCCGCGGTCGGGATCGAAGACGGCCTCGCGCCCGCGCGCCCGCGCGTCGACCCGGCCGTCGCTAAAAACCTCTTGGCCGAGCACAAAGGTGCGCACCGGCCAGCCGGTCAGCGAGTCGCCGTGCCACGGCGACCAGCGGCATTTGGTGAGCTGATCCTCATCGCGCACCGTCTGCGTTTTGGCCAGATCCACCAGCACCAGGTCGGCGTCGAAGCCTTCGGCGATACGCCCCGTGGAGCGAAGGCCCCACACCCGGGCCGGGGCCTCGCACATCCACCGCACCACCGCTCGGAGGTCCATGCGGCCGCGGTTGACCTGATCGAGCATCAGGGCGAGGGAGTTCTCGACCGCCGGCAGGCCGGAGGGAGAGCGGGGGTAGGGCTGGGCCTTTTCCTCGAGGGTGTGGGGGGCGTGGTCGGTGGCGACAACCTGAATCGCGCCGTCCTCGAGCCCGCGCCACAGGGCCTCGCGATCGGCCGGATTCTTGACCGACGGATTCATCTGTATGCGCGAGCCCAGGCGTGGGTAGTCGTCCACCGAGAAGAATAGGTGGTGCGGGCAGGCCTCGGCGGTCAAAAGCCCCCGCGCCTCGCCCTCGAGGCTTTGGCGGATCACATCGACCTCCGCGCCGGTCGAGACGTGAAGCACGTGAAAGCGGTGGCGGTGGCGGATCGCCAGGTCGATGGCGCGCTCGGTGGCGATCCGCGCCGCCTCGTGATCGCGGATGCGCGAATGGTCCTCGAGCTCCCGGCCGCCGCCCAGGCGCTGGCCGTTGGCGCGCACCGTCTGCTCGTCCTCGCAGTGCGCCGTGATCGGCAGCGAGGTCTCGGCGAAAATGCGCTCGAGCGCCTCCTGGGAGTCGACCAGCAGGTCGCCGGTCGAGGAGCCGATGAAGATTTTGATGCCGGGGGTGCGCCGGGCTTTCTTCAGCTCCTCGACGTTGTCGGACGTGGCGCCCATGTAGAAGCCGTAGTTGACCACGCATTTCGTGGCGGCCAGCTCGAGCTTGGCGTGCAGCCGCTCGACCGTTACCGTCGAGGGCCGGGTGTTGGGCATCTCGAGGAAGGTGGTGACGCCGCCCTTGGCGCAGGCCAGGCTGCCGGTGTGGAGATCTTCCTTATGCTCGAGGCCGGGCTCTCTAAAGTGCACCTGATCGTCGATCACGCCGGGCAGAAGGTGCAGGCCCCGGGCGTCGATCACCCGGTCCGCTGGGCTCGAGCGAGGCGGGTCGACGCCCAGGATCCGGCCGTACTCGAGCAGGACGGAGACGGCCTCTTCGAGGCTCTCCCCCGTGACCACGGTGGCGCCGCGAATCAATGTTCGAGTCATGGCCCGAGCGTACCAGCAGCCGGCCGGCCGGCTGCGCGGCTTGTTGCCTAGCTTGCTAGGTAATAAACTCGTCTTTCCATGAAGCCCAAGAAAAACGACGTCCTGCAGGGCACCCTCACCCTCCTCGTGCTGCTCACCCTCGAGCGTCTCGGACGCTGCCACGGTTACGGCCTGTGCGGCGCCATTCAGTCGAGCTCGGAGAATCTGCTGAGAGTCGAGGAGGGCTCGCTCTACCCGGCGCTCCACCGGCTGACCCAGCAGGGTCTTTTAACCTCCAGCTGGGGCCTGAGCGAGAAGGGACGGCGGGCCAAGTTCTACGAGATCACCGACCTGGGGAAGAGGCGGCTGGCGGAGGAAAAGGCGAGCTGGGAGAGGCTGACTCGAGGGGTCGCGCTGGTTCTGCGGACCTCCTGAAGCCCCCACGCCGCCGAGGCGACAATCTCCGGGTCGGAGCAACCTTTTGCCATGGCGTCCGTTAAGATCGAAACCTAGTCTTCTAGGTATAGAGCTCGCCGACTCCGGCGCCTCCCGAGCTTCTTGCAACACCAGAAAGGCAAAGCGTCATGGGCCTTCTCTCCCGCATCCTGGGCGTTTTTCGCGCTGAAGATCAATACGCCGAGCTCGACGACGAGATGCGCTTCCACATCGAGGAGCGCACCGAAGAGCTGATCGCCGAGGGGCTCAGCGAGAGCGAAGCCCGGAAAGAGGCCCTGAGACGCTTCGGGCACGTGTCTTCGATGCGCGAGGAAGTGCGCGATGCCGACGTGTCGAGAAACCTCGAGGCCCTGGTTTACGACCTGCGCTACGGCGCGCGGCAGCTGCGCCTCAAC
>JBCCLG010000373.1:0-5813 GCA_039027015.1 Acidobacteriota bacterium
CCTCGAGCGAGGGCGCCTTCCTGTGCACCGGCGTCAACGTCTCGCCGCGCAACGTGGTGCTCACCGCCGAGACCTGCCTGGCGGACACCGCGGCGTGCCTCGACGCCGAGTTCATTTTCGGCTTCTACCGCGACGGCTGCGGGTCGCTCGCGCCGGTGGCCGACGGCTGGCGCGGCTATCGCTGCCTCGAGACCGTGGCGTCCTCACCCTTCGCGGGCACCTGCGATCCGATGCCGCCGAGCGCCCTCGACTTCAGCCTCCATCGGGTGGCCGGCGACCCCGCGGGCGACTGGGGCTGGAGCGACCCGGCGGCGGCGGCGCCGGCCTCGGGCGAGCGTCTCTACATCCCCCAGCACGCCGGCGGACGGCCCCTCGAGATCACCCACGGTGACGGCGCCGACGTGGTGGTCGACGGCGCCACCCTGCGCTATTTCGGCACCCTCGACACCGAGGGCTCGAGCGTCGGCGCGCCGGTTTTCAGGGATTCGGACGACGCCCTGGTGGGCCTTCACCACTGCGGCGGCTGCGCCAGCCCGGGGGTGGGCAACCGCGCGGTTTTGATGCGCGACATCCGGCCGCAGATCGAGGACTTTCTGTGCGAGCCCGGCGGCGATCCGGCCCTCGAGATAGCGGGAATCCGCGGCCTCGAGCCCGTGGACGGCAATGGCGACGCCGTTCTCGATCCGGGCGAGACCTGGCGCTTCACCCCGGCGCTGCGCAACGCGGCGTGCGGCGGCGCGGCGGCGAGCGATCTGCGCGCGACCTTTGCCGCGGCCGCGGACTCCGCGCCGCTCGAGCTGCTCGACACCGAGAGCACCCTCGCCTCCCTGGACGCAGCGAGCACGGGTGAAGGCACGCCGATCCGCTTTCGGATCGCCGCCCGCGCTCCCTGCGCCGGCCGCGCGGCCATCGACCTGGTGTCGATCGCCAGCGGCGGCGGCGCCTTTCCCGGCGAGCCCGGCTTCTTCGCTCGGGAGCTGGGCGAGATTCCCAAGACCGCGCTGCTCGACGAGGGCTTCGATGAAGGCGTTATCCCCGCCGGCTGGACGGTCGTTGACGGCGGCACCGGCAGCGGACCGGCGGCCACCTGGACCGCCGCCGACCCCGGCGCCCGCCAGCTGCCGGGCGCTCCCTTCGCCATCGTCGACTCGGAGCTGCTCGGCCCCGGCGAGACGATGGACGAGCAGCTGATCACGCCGACCGTGGACGCCTCGCCGTTCGCGAACCTCACCCTGCGCCTGCGCCACGAGTTTCTTTGGTTCGACGGCAACCTCGACGAGCAGGCGCGCATCGAGGTGCGCTCCTCGGCCACCGGCGGACTGTGGACCGAGGTCGCCGGCTTCGCGGGCGAAGACGCCGCGGGCGCCCTGGAGATCGATCTCAGCCCATGGTCCGCCTCGGACCTCCAGGTGCGATTCCGCTACTTCGACGCCGAGTGGGAAGGCTATTGGGCCGTCGATGACGCGCGCATTCTGGGCGACAACGGCCCGCGGTGCTTCGCCGGCGTTTTCGCCGACGACTTCGAGTCGGGCGGCCTGTCGGCCTGGTCGGGCGCGGGAGAGACCGCGGATTGATCCTGGTTCCGGTTCTCCTGCTGGTTTTAGCGCCCGCCCTGGCGATTCTGGCGCGCGCCGGGGCCTTTAAGACCGGGTATCTGGGCCCGGAGCACCCGTGGATTCGCGCGGCGGCGGCCGTCGCCTGTGGGGCTCTCTGCCTCTTAGCGGTGCCCCTCGAGCAGGGCTACGACTTCGACGCCCTCAAAAACATCAAGATGCTGATCGCCGCCGCCGCGGCGCTGGCCCTCGCCTTTGAGCGCTGGGGCGGCCCGGCGGCGCAGCGACCCCGGCGGCGGGTCGACGGGCTGCTTCTCGCCCTGGCGTGTCTCGGCGTCGCCAACTGGCTGAATTACGGCGCTTTTCACGGCCAGCGCACCTTTGTGCATCTGCACGACGTCGCCCACTATTACCTCGGGTCGAAATACTACGAAGAGCTCGGCTATACCGACCTCTACACCGCCATGCTGCGCGCCGAGGCGGAGAACCACGGCGATCGATTTCGCGCCATCGAGGCGCGCGATCTCGAGAATTACCGGCGGGTCCACGTCCGCACCCTGCTGCAGCGCAGCGACGCGGTGAAGGCGGAGTTCACCGCCGAGCGCTGGTTCGACTTCCGGCGCGACGCCGATTTCTTCCGCGAGCGCCTGCCGGAGCACTACGGCCGCATCCTGCTGGATCACGGCTTTAACCCCACGCCGATCTGGGCGCTGCTCGGCGGCTCCCTGGCCCAGCGGGTGCCGGCGGGTAGCGAGCGCGGTCTGCTGATGCTCTCGCTGCTCGACCCCGTGCTCCTCGTCCTGAGCTTCGCGGCCCTCGGCTGGGGATTTGGCAGGCGCACGGCGATCCTGGCAGTGCTCTATTTCACCGTCATCTTCGGCGCGACTTTCGGCTGGGTGGGCGGCGCGTTCCTGCGCTATCCGTGGTTCTTCGGCGTCACGGTGGGCCTCGCCTGCTGGCGCAGGCGGCGCTACGGCGCGGCGGGCGCGCTCTTCGCCCTGGCGGTTCTCCTGCGAGTCTTTCCCCTCTTCTTCCTGCTGCCCCTCGCCGCCAGAGCCTTCTGGGTTTGGCGGCGGTCGAGCGGCGGCGAGGAGAGCCCGCGACTCCCGGAAAGCCGCTATCTGCGCTTCGGGCTGGCGGCAGGGGCGACCGCCGCCCTGCTGGTGGCCGCGAGCGTGGTGCTCCTGCCTCGTGGCTTTGGCCATTGGGTCGAGTTCCGCGCCAATATGAGCACCCACCTCAAAAACATCGCCCCCAACGTGGTGGGCACCACCGAGGTGCTGGCCCATCGCTGGGGAGAGCGCGAGCTGGTGACCCAGGAGGAGTTCGACGCCCTCAAAGAAAGGCGCATGACCATCCACCGCGCCCAGCAGGTCGCGGTCTTCCTGCCGCTCTGCCTGCTGGCCGCCCTGGCCGCCCGGCGCCGCAGCGACCTCGGCGCCATCGCCCTGGCGCTGCCGCTGCTGCTCTCGGGCCTCTCCCTAGGCGCCTACTACTACTCGTTCCTGGTTCTGCTGGTGCCGATCTTCAGGCGCTCGGAGCCGGCGCTGATCGCCCTCTTCAGCTGCGAGGCCCTGTGCTTCGCGCTGAGGCTCTTCGAGGAGTCCGACGGGCGCCTCTTCGTCTATCGCACGGTGGCCCTGCTGTGGCTCGCGGCCTTTCTTCTCGTCCGGCGCCGGGCGCGGGACGCTAGGATCTGAGCTCCATGACCTCGACGCGCCCGCAAAAACGCCCCCGGAAGCGCCCGCTGGTGAGGCTCTCCAGCCTCCTCGCCGCCCTCCTCATCACCTCGGCCATCCTGGCGGGCTGCGGCGGCCCGGAGCGCGGCCGCGTGCTGATCCTCGGGCTCGACGGCATGGATCCGCAAACCGTTGACCTGCTGATGTCCGAGGGCAAGCTGCCCAACTTCGCCCGCCTGCGCTCGGAGGGGGCCTACGGCCAGGTGCTGTGCCCCAAGCCCCTGCTCTCGCCCATCCTGTGGACCACGATCGCCACGGGCAAAGGCGCCGCCGATCACGGCATCGGCCACTTCGTGGCGCGCAACCCCGAGACCGGCGAGGAGCTGCCGGTCACCAGCCGCCTGCGGCGGGTCAAGGCGCTGTGGAATATGGCCACCGAGGCGGGGCGCAAGGTCGCGACGGTCGGCTGGTGGGCCACCTGGCCGCCGGAGGACGTGGGCGACGGCCTCATCGTCAGCGATCACACGGCCTATCACTTTCTCTTCGAAGAGGGATTTACCGGCGGATCGGACGAGGCCAAGACTCACCCGCCGGAGCTGATCGACCGCCTCAGCCCGCTGCTGCGCCGGCCGGCGGACCTCACCCCCGCGGAGCTGGCGCGCTTCGTCGACGTGCCGACGGCCGAGCTTGAGGCGGGCGGCGGCGCGGCCCGGATCGACTTCAAGGAAGACCTCGACCACTTTCGCTGGGCCCTCGCCAGCGCGCTCAGCTATCGCGAGATCGGCCTCGACCTGTGGCGCCGCGAGAGCCCCGACCTCCAGATGGTCTACATCGAGGGTACCGACTCCACCTCCCACCTCTTCGGGCATCTTTTCCGCGCCGAGGGACTCGCCGGCGAGCTGGCGCAGCAGCAGGCGCGCTACGGGCGGACGGTGGAGGAGATCTACCTCTTCGCCGACGAGATTCTGGGCGAGTTTCTCGAGGCCGCCGACGAGCGGACCACCGTGATGGTGGTGTCGGACCACGGCTTCGAGCTGGGCGCGCTGCACGACGACCCCACCCGCACGCGCGACATGCGCCGGGTGAGCGAGCGCTTTCACCGCGAGCGGGGGATTCTCTATTTGTGGGGCCACGAGATCCGAGCCGGGGCGCGCCTCGAGGACCCCCACCTGCTCGACGTGGCGCCCACGGCGCTCGCCCTGCTCGATCTGCCGGTCGGAGGAGACATGCCCGGGCGCGTTCTCGAGGAGGCCTTCGTGCGCGCGCCCGAGCCCCAGAAAATCGCCTCGTGGGAGGGCACCGGCGACGAGCGCTCCGCGAACGCCGGCGATCCGGGAAGCGGCGAAACCCAGGAGGCGATGCTCGAGCATCTGCGCGGTCTGGGCTATTTGAGCAGCAGCCAGGTCGACCAGTCGGCGGAGGGCGACCGCAACCTGGCGGCGATCTACTTCGAGGCCGGCCGCTACCGCGAGTCGGCCAGGCTCTACAAGAAGCTCATCGATCAGGATCCGGAGGACGCCGCCCTGCGCACCAGCCTGGCCGGCGTTCTCGGCACCCTCGAGCGCTATGACGACGCCATGAAGCAGCTCGATGCGGCGCTCGAGCTCGACCCGCTGAACGTGGAGGCGTACCACAACCGGGCGGTGCTCCTCGAGCGGCGAGGCGACGCCGAGAACGCCGTTGCGGACTACCGGCGCGCGGTGCGCTATCGGCCGAGCTACGAGCCGTCGCGCCGAGCCCTCGAGCGCCTGGTGGGCACGGCCGAGGTCGGCGGACCGCGCACCGAGGCCGAGCGGCGGGCCGAGGCCATGGCTCAGGAAGCGAGCGTGGCGGCGCGCAAGGGCGACTACGCCCGTGCCCTCGAGCTTTTGGACGAGGCCGCGGTCGTGGCGCCCCGCTTCGCGCTGGTGCAGCAGTATCGCTCGAACGTCGCCTACCTGATGGGAGACCGGGCCAAGGCCATTGAGGCCCTCGAGAAGGGTCTTGAACTGGAGCCCGATAACCAGCTCTTCCGCCAGAACCTCGAGCGCCTGCGCGGCTCCGGCGGCTGACTCTTCTCGGGGGCTGCCAAGGCTACCGACGGGCTCGCGTTTGCGGGCGCTGCAGCCTCGGGCCTCCGCTGCGGCGCCCGGGGGGCTGCGTGCGGATCCTCAAACTCGCCGGGGCTTCCGACTCCACGCCCGAGACCGCCAAGGAGGTGGGTTCTTTCCCGCGTTGAAGCCTCGGTAAATCGGCAGGCCGCCTCGGCCCACGAGCATGCCCCGCACGACTCCAGAGATGAGACCGACTGCTCAAGAACAGGTTCGGATCCGTACTCGCTCCCCCGGGCTTCTTGGACGCTCCGGCGGATGCCGCCTGTCCCCCGATGCAGAGGAGGATAGCTAGCCCAGGGCCAGAAGCGTCAGGGGGGTGGAGGTTCTGCCTGCAGCGACCCAAGCCCGGAGCGACCAGGAGCCGGGGGCTCTCCACTCGGCCCCCGAAGCTGTCCGAGCAGAACGACCTCATCTTTGGAGGCGGACTTGAGCAGAAGGCGGAACGAGCCGCGGAATTTCCGCTGGAGATCGGCGGTCCCAACGCGGCG
>JBCCLG010000374.1:0-5801 GCA_039027015.1 Acidobacteriota bacterium
AAAAAGAGCCGCCGGACGCTCGGGCGGCGCCTCCGCCGACTTTCGAGAACCGTGGGCTGAAGCCTCAGGCACGGGCGAAGCCAGCCCGCCTAGGGCGGCGACGAGGGCGAGGAGCAGGGCGCGAAAACGAGGTGCAAACATCATCATCAGCAGCGGGTGGGGGACGGTGGCGAGAACCGAGGGGCCTCGGAGGGTATCACCGGTTCTCGCCGGGGTTTTCTTCGATCAGCGGCCAAAAGCCAGGGTCCTTGGCGAAGGTCAGCTCGCGCATCGGAAAGCCGCGAACCAGGTTGAGGAGGTTATCGGTCAGGCGCTCGGCGCGGTGCGGGTCGACGTTGACGAAGGGAGCGCAGCCGATCAGAAAAGCCACGGCTTCGGCGGTGGTCATGGGCCGCACCCCGTGCTCCCCCTGACGCAGCCGGCAGACCGCCGCGAGCGGAAAGCTCTGGCGCGGCCCCGGCCTGTTGCCGAGGTCGCCGGCGAAGGGCAGCTTCTCGATGTGCGGCAGGCCGTCCACCGGGCAGAGGGCGTTCATATCGTCCGACAGCACCTCGCGGCCGCTCGCCAGGCTGAGGCGCGAGATGGTGGACTTGCCGGCGCCCGAGTGACCGAGAAAGAGATACGCCACCCTTCTTGAGACCACGGCCGCGCTGTGGAAGAGCACGCCGCCCAGGGCGAGGAGCCTGTAGGCGACCAAAAGACGGAAGAAGTTCTCGGCCTGGGAGAGAAAGAACGGGCCGTCGCCCAGGGGCGTCCACAGCGCCGCGCTGAGCGTCGGCTCGAAGTCGACCCGGCCCATGAAGTCGAGCCCGGCGACCTCCACCGAGCGCGGCAGATAGTTGCGGTCGAAGGTGTAGCTCCAGCCGTCGAGCTCGATCGGCTTGAATTCGCTGGCGGCCACGCGCATCACCGCGACAGACACCGTGGCGGGAAGATTTTCTGCCACCATCTGCTCGAAGCGGCCGCGCAGCTGCTTGGCCTGGCCGGCGCTGAGGCCCGTGAAGCGGTAGGGCCCTCCGACGAAGTCGACCGTCAGCTCGCGGGCTCCCCACGCCTCGCCGGCCTGGCGCGCCGGAAAGAGGTCGGGAACCCGCAGATAGGTTTCGCCAAAGGCGGCGGCGTGCGGGTCGGCGGCGTCGCTCATCGCTTGACGCCTCGCCGGCTCAGTCGACCACCGGCAGCAGCGGCCGCCCGCGCTCGGAGCGCATCTCGCGCAGCACGCCGGCGTTCGAGACGGCCATGGGATCCATCGCCAGGGGGTCGCCGGTCTTCTCTTCCGAGAGCCCCATGCAGTGGCTGAGGCCCGCCGCCTGGGCGCCCAGCTGAACCGTTTGCTGGCGCGCCTGGCGGTTGACGCTGCGCACGTCGCCCAAGGCCGGCGAGCCCTGCCAGATCTCGCGGATCGATGCCTGGTGGAGGTTGCCGAGCGGCCGCCGCCACTGCACGCAGGGGTAGACGTTGCCGAACGGGTCGACGGCCAGGCCGGCGACCCCGGCTCCGCAGTTGGTGGCCACCCCGGGGGAGCCCGAGCAGGTGCCGGTCTCGTCGCTGTCGGGAATGCGGTCGTCGAGGTAGGCGTAGAGCCGCTTGACGGCCTCTCGCGACGGCGCCACGGCCAGCGGCGAAGTGTCGCCGTCGTCGCGCGGCGTCACGGTCGCGGAGAGCGAGAAGCGCACCCCGAGGCCGTCCGCCAAGGCGAACATCTCCTCGATCTGATCCTCGTTCCAGCGCGTCAGGGTGCCGGAGAGCTTGATGCGAAAGCCGAGGCCGATCAGCTCCTCGAGGTTCGACATCAGTCGATCGAAGGAGCCCGCGATGCGCGTCTGCCGATCGTGCGCCTCGGCGGTGGCGCCGTGCAGGCTGATCTCGAGGAGGAAGGGGTCGACCTCCTCGCGAATCTGGCGCGCCAGCTGCCCGCGCAGGGCGTGGCCGTTCGACTTGATGCGCACCACGAACCCGAGCTCGTGGGCGCGGCGGCCGTAGCCGAGAAAGCTCGGGTGGGCCAGGGGTTCGCCGCCCGTGAAGGTGAGGTTCATCACCTGCATGGCGGCGAGATCGGTCATCAGGCCGTCGTATTGCGCGTCGCCTAGGGGCTGACCCTTGAGCCCCAGGTCGTTGTAGCAGAAGAAGCAGTCGAGGTTGCAGCGGTAGGTCAGCTCGACCAGACACGAGAAGAGAATATTCTCGTTCCAGGTTTTCTGAAGAATCTGCAGCGGCATCGCCGGCTCACGTCTCGAGCGTCTCGATCACGCCCGCAGTGGCGAGCTCCTCGAGGAAAGAGCGCGTGTCCTCATCGGCCTGGGTCGGGTCGACGTCGAACTCGGAGGTCAGGGTCTCGATGATGGTCTCGAGCGTCAGCCCGCCGTCGACCATCTGCAGAATGCGCGCCCCCACTTCGTTGAGCACCAGGGTTTCGCCGGCCTCCTGGCGCAGCACCACGGCCTCGCGATCGATGATGCGAAATCGCACGTCGCGCCGGCGGCGAAAGGGCATGGGGTTCTCGGCGGCTTGCACGGTCGGGGTTCCTGACTCTGCGTCTCGGGAAGGGGGGGCTCCGGGATGCTAGCGCGTCTCCAGGGCCTCCTCAAGACGGCCGATCAGCCGGCGCACTCCTCGGGCGGCCCCGTGCAGGGGCCGTCGTCCTCGAGCGGCGCCGGTCGCGGCTGGAGCACCAGCGCCGGATCGCCCAGGATTTGGTAGGAGCGCAGCAGGTGGGGCTCGGCGCCGGCGTTGGCGGCGCTTTCGAGGGCGCCGCGCAGGGCGTCGCCCAGGCGGCCCGCGCGCTGCTGGAAGACCGAGCGGAAGAGCCGATCGCCCAGCAGGCGAGCCTGGCTGTGGTCGGAGAGCCAGGTGGGGGCGATCACGGCGGCGGCCCCCGCGTTCGGCTCGAGCACCAGAAACTCGCCCAGGGAATCGAAGCCCGGCAGCGCGTGGAGGCCGATATGGCAGCTCACTGACGAGAGCACCGGCAGGCGTCCGGCGTTGCCGAGGGTCGGAACATCGGCCGAGGTGAGAAGACCCTGGCCGGAGAGCCGGTCGACCCCGCCGTGCCCCGAGTAGTGCACCCACGAGGAGCCCTCGCCCTCGAGGGCGGCGAAGAGGGCCGCGCGGGCGTCGCCCAGGGCCTGACTGTCGAGGTCGATGAAGGTCGAGGTGTAGCCCTCGGGAACCAGGTCACCCAGCGCGGCGGTGTCGGCGGTGAACGCGGTCTCGCCGTCGGCGCGGTCGGCGAGAAAGACCAGGCGGTCGTGCTGGTCGCCTCCGGCTTCGTAGCCCGTGATTTTGGCGACGTACTCCGTCAGCTCGCCGGCCGACATCACCGGCAGGCGCCCGATGGCGACGTTCATCACGCCGTCGAGATCCGGATCCGCCAGCACGGCGTCGGCGGCGAAGAGGCTGCTGCCCCTGCTGCCCTGGAGCACGGAGATCAGGCTGCCCCCCAGGCCCAGCTCGTCGCGGTGGTCGTAGGTGCCGGCGGCGGCGATCAGCACATAGCTCGGCGCCCGCGCCCAGTTCTCGGCGGCGTAGGCGAGCAGCGAGCGGATGGCGCGCACGTCGCGCAGGCCGTCGGCGAACTCGTCGTAGACGTCCTGCACGTCGATCACCCTCGCCTCGAGGCCCTGGGCTCTGCGCAAGTCCGCCAGCGGCTGGGCCGCCGACTCGAGGCCTGAGGTGGTGATCACCAGGTAGTCGATCTCGTGGGCGGTATCCCGCAGGTCCGACGCGCGGTCGGGCTCGAGAACCGGGGGCCGGCGCGCGGCGGAGGCGGCCACGGTCAGAAACGGGCCGTTGCCGCGGGCGCGCCACAGCACCCGAAGGCCGTCGGTCTCGCGCACGGTGCGGCTCGCCACCACCGCCGGCCTGGCGGGATCCTCGATGTCAAAGACCCGCACCTGCGACCCTTCAAAGGGGCTGACGGTGGCCAAAGTGCCGGGCCGCGCGCTGGCGATCAGCCGATCGTCGACCGGCCTCAGAAAGCGCTCGTAGTCGAGGTCGAAGCCGTCGATCAGCACCAGGCCGCCGTCGAGGCTCTCGACCTCCACCGCGTTGTCGCCGTCGGCGAGGGCCGAGGCCGGCACGCTGAGAACCGCCGTGGCGGCCTCGGTGCCGGAGAGGGCGATCTGATCGATCTCCTGGCCGTTGACGCGCACCAGCACCAGATGCTCGCCGGGCGCGCCGCCCTGGAGGTCGAGGCGCAGCTCGGCGTCGGGGCCCGGCGCCGGGTCGTGAATCTCCGCCGGCAGGGTCTTGAGGGCCTGCGCCCCCGGCATCACGAAGTCCCAAAACCACACGTCGCTCTCGGGATCGAGCCCCAGAAGGGTGACCCCGAGGGTCGCGCGCTCGAAGCGCTCGGTGGAGCGGAAGGAGCCGTCGCTCCAGTCGGGAGGCAGGGGGAGGACCCCGCGGGCGAAGGGCAGGACGGTGCCGGGCTCGCGGCTCAGGCGGTAGACGTTGCGCCGGGTAAAGGGGGTGTCGATGGCGTGGCCGATGAAGTCGAGGCCGACGCTGCGATTGCCGCGGAACCAGCCGATCTCCCGGCCGCCGGAGGTGAGCCTCAGGGCGCCGCGCTGGATCAGCCGGACGGCCTCGCCGCGCGAGATGCCGAAGCCGGTCGCCAGGGCGTCGGCGTCCAGGCGGTAGAGGCCGGTGCGGTCGATCTCGAGACGCAGCGCCTCGACTCCGCCGCCGCCGGCCGCCGGGCGCCGCGGCTCCTCAGCCTGGAGGGCGCGCCGCTCCTCCTCGGCCCGCAGGATCCGCCGGGTGTGGAAGGCCTGCACGGCGTGGGGCGCGCGCACGAAGGGATCGGGGTTTGCCGGGCCAATTCCAGCCTCTAGCTCGGCTTCCTCCGAGCCGGTGAGGGGAGCGCCGGCGGCGGCAGCGAACGGCCCGTGGGGCGTGACGGCGCCGTTTGACTCGCGCTCGATCAGCCGGTAGGTGACGCTCGGTCCCGCCGCCGCGCCGCCGCGGTCGACGAAGCGGTAGACGCCGCCCTGGGGGTGGCCGATCTGGGCAGCGAGGGGCGCCCGGTTGAGGCGCGTTGCGGCGCCCGTCGAGGCGTCCCGACGCTCGAGATCGAAGGCCACCGAGCCGGCCTCGGCGGCGGTCCGCCACTCGAGAACGCGGTCGCCGCCCGACTCGCGGACGGTAAACGACGAGACGAGCACCGGCGTGGCCGGCGCGCTGGTCACCGCCAGCTCGCACAGCTCGCCGAAGGCGAAAAGGCCCGTGCCGTTCACCTCGTCGCCCGTTTCGTCGAGCCAGGCGGCGCGGGTGCCGTCGCCCGAGCCGACCGTTCCGGTGACCGTGATGTCGCCCGCGGCGGTGGGCGAAACGTCCACGTAATAGGTCAGGATCTCCTGATCGCCGGGCGCCAGGATGCCGGCGTTCCAGGTGATGTTGCCGCTGGCGCCGAGGGGCGGAGCGCTCACCACCGAGCCCTGGGAGAGGATCGCGACGCCGCCGTAGGCGAGCTGAGGGTCGGCGGGGATGTTGGCGGTGACCACGCGGGTGTCCGAGAGGGTGATCGGGCCGATCGATCCCGGCGGATTGGTCAAGGTCAGGCTGACGGCGTAGCGGCTGGTTTCGCCGATCAGGGGCGGGTTGCTGCCCGTCGATTGGCTGGGCACGAAGCGCAGCGACTGCGAGAGATAGGGCTTGGCGGGCGCGCCGCCGCCGTCGGCGGGAAAGTAGATGCGGAAGGTGTTGGCCTCGGGCTGCGCCGTGGGAGGGGTCGGCGCGGCGTCGTGCTCGCCGAAGTAGACCGGGCCGAAGTTGTTCTGCCCCCAAACCTCGATGCGCAC
>JBCCLG010000375.1:0-5293 GCA_039027015.1 Acidobacteriota bacterium
GGAGCGATGACCATGCGGCCAGGGTGATCAATCCTGGTGCCGCTGCCCCGAGAATTTCGCTGAACTCCGAAACGTAGGAGTCCTAACCCTCACAGGACCTGCACCGGTTGGCGCAGACTCAGCGTGCGCTAAGTTTCAGATCTCGTCTGAGGAAGCTCGCGATCCCGGAGTGTCGCCGGGATGCAGAAAGGAGATTTTTGACATGTCATTTTTCACATTCCTACTCGGCCTGATGATCTACGTGATCTTCCGGGTTGGGGTCACCGGATTTTTCACCGTCCGACCCGACGAACGCGCGGTGATCACCAGCTTCGGCCGCGCGCAGCGCCTGCCAGGCGGATCTACGGGCTCGCCGGATCTGTCGCCGGACGAGCAGGAGCGCTATCAATTCCCGCAGCTGCGGGTGATCCCGCCCGGCGGGCCCTATCTCAAGATGCCCTGGCAGAAGGTGCATAAGGTCTCCATCGCGACCCAGGCGGTGGACCTCGTGTGGGATCCCACCAAGAGTCAAAGCACGATCGAGTCGGTGACCAAAGACAATCTGACCACCGGCGTCAACGGGCAGCTGCGATACCGGATCAGCGAGAGCAATCTCTACCCGTATCTCTTCGGGGTGATGAGTCCGCTCGAGCACGTCATGGGATTTTTTGTTTCGGTGCTGCGGGAGCGCATCGCCAATTTCGTCGACCCTAAAGGCGCGAGCCTGGTGGGCGAGGGAGACCTCGAGGGCGGCAGGGGCTCGGTGGAGCTTTCAGAGGGCGTCTCGATCAACGACCTGCGCAAGAATCTCCCGCTGCTCAACGAATATATGGAGCAGCAGTGCCGCTCGACGGCGGGGCGCTACGGCATAGAGCTCGACGCCGCCCTGGTCACCGAGATCGACCCGCCGCCCGAGGTCGATCACGCTCTCTCGGCGATCAACTCGACGCGCAATCAGGTGGCGGCGGATATCTCCACGGCGCGAGCCGACGCCGAGCAGCAGATCACGATGAGCGAGCGCGCGGTCGAGATCGCCCAGAACAACGCGGAGGCCGAGGTCGCGCCGCTGCGCGAGCTGGCGTCGATTCTGGCCGAGATCAAGGGCGAGGGCGGCTCGACGGCGCTGCGCGCCTATCTGCGCAATATGCGGGTTCCGCTCTACGAGCGAGCAAGCCGCGTGGTGCTGGCCGGCTCGAAGCCGGCGGGAGGTGGCGCATGAGCGTCTTCACCTTTTTCGTTGGTCTTCTGATCATCCCGATCCTGCTCAAGCTGGCCACGATCTTCAGCCTCTACTCGGTGGTGGGCGAGCGGGAGGCCCAGGTCTTCACGCTCTTTGGCAAGGTGCTCGGCGTGCTGGAGGATCCCGGTCTGCGGTTTCCCATGGCGAAGTTCGGGGTCAAGGCTTTCCTCATTCCGTTCTTCGGCAAAAAGCACGTCGTTTCCAAGGCGCTGCGCCAGCACTATCTGCGCAGCCAGATGGTGAACTCGGAGGAGGGCACGCCGATGGGCGTCGGCATCTGGTACGAGATGAGCGTCAACGATCCGGTGTCCTACCTCTTCGTCAACGCCAATCCCGACGGCTCGCTGCAGGCCAACGTTGCCAGCTCGACCATCTCGACCCTGTCGAATCTGGAGATGGAGGAGATGCTCGAGAATCGTCACAGCCTGAGCCGCACCGTGCGTTCGGCGGTCTCTCCGCTGAGCGAAAAATGGGGCTATCAGCTCGGCTCGGTCTACATCCGCAAGGTCGCCTTCACGGACGGCTCGATGGTTGAGAACATCACCGAAAAGGTCGTGAAGCGCCTCGTGCAGGTGACCAGCGCGATGAAGCAGGACGGCGAGAATCGCGTCGGGTTGATCCAGAGCGAGACCGCCAAGAAAGTGTCACAGAAGCTGGCGGAAGCCTCGGCTTCGCGGCCGGCGGTGGTCGGCCAGACGCTCAACGAGATCGCCAAGCAGGATCAGGAGATCCTGGAATCGGTGATCGAGGTGATGGAGACCGAGAAGCTCCTGTCTTCGGGTGCCAAGGTCGACGTGCTGCCCGGGGATAGCTCGGTGCTGGTGCAGCTCGGCGAGAGCGAGAGCGGCGCACCGCCTCTCGCGCCCCCTTCTTTCGGCAGCTGATCCGAACCTGGAAGGGCTGCGGCTTCAGCGCAGGGCGTGGGCCTCGAGCTGCTCGAGGCTCACCGCGCGCAGCGCCGCTCGGTGGGTCGCCTCGAGCACCACGGGCGGCGCCACCCCGGCGTCGAGGGCCTCGCGCCAGCGCACGGCGCACAGGCACCAGCGGTCGCCGGGCTTGAGGCCCGGAAAATCAAACTCGGGGCGCGGGCTGATCAGGTCGTTGCCGCGGGCGAGGGAGTACTCGAGAAACTCGGCGGTCACCCGGGCGCACACCACGTGACGCCCGTGATCCTCGGGGCCGGTGGCGCAGCAGCCGTCGCGAAAAAATCCGGTCATCGGGTCGGTGGAGCACGTCTCGAGAGGCCCGCCCAGCACGTTGCGATCTCCTTCCGGGCTCACGCTCACGCTCAGTAGCTGGTCGAGGCGTTGCTGGCCCGCTCGGCCTTCGCCTGATCCGAGCGCACCACCTCGAGGTCGCGCAGGTAGCTCTCGGTGACCGAGGTGACGTACTCGCCCGAGAAGCAGCTGGTGTCGAAGGCGTCGATATTCGGGTTGCCTTCGCTGCACGCGGCGATCAGGTCCTCGAGGTCCTGATAGATCAGCCGGTCGCAGCCCAGCTCGGCCTGGATCTCCTCGACGGTGCGGCGATGGCCGATCAGCTCGTGGGCGCTCGGCATATCGATGCCGTACACGTTGGGGTAGCGCACCGGAGGCGCCGCCGACGCCAGATAGACCTTGCGGGCCCCGGCCTCGCGAGCCATCTGGATCAGCTGCTTCGAGGTCGTGCCGCGGACGATGGAGTCGTCGATCAGCAGCACGTTCTTATCCCGAAACTCAAGGCCCACGGGATTCAGCTTGCGGCGCACCGAGCGACTGCGCTCGCCCTGGCCGGGCATGATGAAGGTGCGGCCGATATAGCGATTTTTGATCAGCCCCTCGCGGTGCTTGACGCCGAGGGCGTGGGCGAGGGGAATGGCCGCCGTGCGGCTGGTGTCGGGCACGGGCACCACCACGTCGATGTCGTGGTCGGGCCACTCGCGCAGGATCTTTTGGGCCAGCCGCTCGCCCATGCGGAGGCGCGCCTTGTAGACCGAGATGTCGTCGAGCATCGAGTCGGGCCGCGCGAAGTACACGAACTCGAAGATGCACGGCGTGTGGGTCCGAGGCTCGATGCAGCGCTGGCGGCTCAGGGTGCCGTTCATGTCGATGAAAAGCGCCTCGCCGGGCGCCACGTCGGCCACCAGCTCGAAGCCCAGGACGTCCAGGGCGACGCTCTCGGAGGCGAGGGCCCACTCCTCGCCTTCGTCGGTGCGCCGCACGCCGTAGACCAGCGGTCGGATGCCGTGGGGGTCGCGGAAGCCGAACAGGCCGTGCCCGGGGATCAGGCCGATGGTGGCGTAGCCGCCGGAGCAGCGGCGGTGGACCTCCGCCACGGCGTCGAAGAGGTGCTTGGGGCGCAGGTGGAGCCGCGCCTTTTCCTGCAGCTCGTGAGCCAGCACGTTGAGCAGCACCTCGGAGTCCGATTCGGTGTTGATGTGCCGGCGATCGGAGAGGAAGACCTCGCGCCTCAGCTGCTCGGAGTTGGTGAGGTTGCCGTTATGCGCCAGGACCAGGCCGAAGGGCGAGTTGACGTAGAGCGGCTGCGCCTCCTCCGACGAGTCGCAGCCGGCGGTGGGGTAGCGCGCGTGGCCGATGCCGGCGGTTCCCTCACCCATGCGCTCGATGTGCTCGGCGCGAAAGACATCGCGCACCAGGCCGTTGTTGCGGTGCAGGCGGAGCTTGCCGTCGGGGTTGCTGACCGCCATGCCGGCGGCGTCCTGGCCGCGGTGCTGCAGCACCGTGAGGCCCTCGTAAATCTCTAGGACAACGGGTTTTTGGGCAACGATGCCGATCAAGCCGCACATATCAGGTGGGTGGCCTCTGGGTGATGGGAGGTCGGGGTCAGCGCGCCGCCAACGGGTGGAAGGCTACCTCTTCCGCCGCGTCGGGTGAAGCCCCGGCAGCGGCCTCGGCGGGCCCCAGCGCCCGCGGCACGAGGTAAAGATCTGGAAACGGCCTTGACAAGCCGCCTCGAATTCCTGTCAACTCCGCGTCGATGGACGCCGCCACCCCCTCCTCCCTGACCTCCGTCTTCAAGAAGCCTCTCTCCGAGAAGCCCTTCTGCAAGAAGACCAAGCGCAAGGCCACCGGCCGTGCGCGAAACAGGGGTTCGTCCATCTAAAAATGACACGACCTAGCTAGATCGACCTTCACGCTCAAGAAGCTCGATCGACCCCCAACCCGCGACGGCACCGCCGGAGCGGGTTTTGTCGTTCCAGGGGGTGTCTTCGCGACAGCAGGACCCGTCGAGGTCCTCCGCGAGGATGCGAAATGCCCCCCACAGCGACCCTTGCCGCCCTCGAGGCGCGCGGCCCGAGCGCGCGCGCGGCCACCCAATCCCCGAGGCTCTCCGCGCCGCCCTGGCGGGTGGTGAAGCTCGGCGGCACCTCCATGGGCAGCCGGCGCGCGGCCCGGGCCGCCGCCGAGTGTCTTCTCAACCAGGCCTCGTCCAGGCCGGTGGCGGTGGTGGTCTCGGCGCTCGCCGGAATCACCGATGAGCTCGAGAGGATGCTCCAGCGCGCGGGAACCGGAGAGCTTCACGAACGGCCTCTCGCCGCGCTCGTCGGGCGTCACCTCTTCCACCTGCGGGCCCTGGTTCACGGCCCCGGGCGGGAGGCGGCGGAGCGCGCCCTCGGGCGGCTCCTCGGCCGTCTGCGCGCCAGCCTGCGCGCCGTCGCCCTCGCTCGGCGGGTCCTCGAGGCCCAGCGGGTCGAGGTCCTCTCCGCGGGCGAGAGGCTGTCGGCCGAGATCATGCTCGCCGCCTGCCGCGATCTGGCGGCGGGCGGCGAGCGGGTCGAGGCGATCGACCCGAGCGAGCTTCTCCTCGCCGCCGGCCCGGCGCTCGACGCCGAGGTCGAGCCCGCGCTCGGCGATCCCGCGCGGCTTCTGGGCGCCCGCGCCGCCGGCCGCGTGTGGGTCATGCCGGGCTTCTTCGCCGGCGGGCGAGACGGCCGCCTGCGCCTTTTGGGGCGCGGCGGCTCGGACACCTCGGCGACGGCGCTGGCCGCGCTCCTCGGGGCCGACCGGGTGGAGATCTGGACAGACGTCGACGGCGTCTTCCCGCGCGACCCCCGCCGGCATCCTGAGGAGCGGC